>JBCBKN010000069.1:0-14782 GCA_038521775.1 Pseudomonadota bacterium
AGTTTGCGCAAAATTTTGGGAGGAGACGGACATGCGCACCATCAAGGGGCCGGCATTGTTTCTGGCGCAGTTCGCCGGCGATGATGCGCCGTTCAACAGTTGGGATGCGATCACCAAATGGGCCGCCGAATGCGGCTATGCCGGGGTCCAGGTGCCGAGCTGGGACGACCGGATGATCGATCTGGCACAGGCCGCGTCCTCGAAGGGCTATTGCGAGGAATGGGCCGGCGTGGCGCGCGAAAACGGCGTTGAGGTGACCGAGCTTTCCACCCATCTGCAGGGCCAGCTTGTCGCCGTGCACCCGGCCTATGACACCGCCTTTGACGGGTTTGCCGATGAAAGCGTGCGCGGCAACCCCAAGGCGCGCCAGGAATGGGCGGTCGAGCAGGTGAAGATGGCACTGCGCGCCTCGGCCCATCTGGGCATCAGCGCGCATGCGACGTTTTCCGGCGCGCTGGCCTGGCCCTATGTCTATCCCTGGCCGCAGCGCCCGGCCGGGCTGGTCGAGGCCGCCTTTGACGAGCTGGCGTCGCGCTGGCGCCCGATCCTCGATCTGGGCGAGGAGCTGGGGGTGGATCTGTGCTACGAGATCCATCCGGGCGAAGATCTGCATGACGGTGTGAGCTATGAGATGTTTTTGGAGCGCACCGGGAACCACCCCCGCGCCCGCATGCTCTACGACCCCTCGCATTACGTGCTGCAATGCCTGGATTACCTCGACAATCTCGACATCTATTCTGAGCGGATCGGGATGTTTCATGTCAAGGATGCCGAGTTCAACCCGACCGGCCGGCAGGGGGTCTATGGCGGCTTTCAGTCCTGGGTGAACCGGGCCGGGCGGTTCCGCAGCTTGGGCGACGGGCAGGTCGATTTCGGCGCGGTCTTCTCCAAGCTCGCGGCGATGGATTTCGACGGCTGGGCGGTGGTGGAGTGGGAATGCTGCCTCAAGCATCCCGAGGATGGCGCGCGCGAGGGGGCGGCCTTTGTGCGCGACCACATCATCCGGGTGACCGAGACGGCGTTCGACGATTTTGCCTCCGGCGGCACGGATGACGCCGCAAACCGCCGGATGCTGGGGCTTGAATGAGCGCTAGTGCCTGTCCCAGAAGGGTCGCCTGGCCTCACGCTGGGCGGCCTCGCGCGTCAGCCCGATATCCTTCAGCATGTGATCTTCGAGCGCTGCGAGATCCGCGCGGCTGCGCGCGCGTTGCAGCCAGCGCAGCAACAGCGGCAGCCGATGTCGCCGCCATGCGCGCGAGATTGGAAGAACAGGTGACGTTGTGCAGTTGGTCGATCCACAGGCCATGGTCTCGCCTCCTCAATCGGCGAGACGGCGCTTGGCTCGACCTGAGCTCTGTCCGAGCGGCCGTCGCTGGCCCGGCGGGTGGGTCGTGTCCGAGGTCGGGCCGGCAGACAAGGAGAATTTCATGAGCGACACGCGCGCGCCCCGCATTCGGCTGGGCATGATCGGCGGCGGGCAGGGGGCGTTTATCGGCGGGGTCCATCGGATCGCCGCGCGGATGGACGACCAGTACGCGCTGGTCGCCGGGGTTTTGTCCTCGACGCCCGAGCGGGCGCTGGCCTCGGGGGCAGAGCTGGGGCTCGACCCCGACCGCACCTATACCGACATCGCCGCCATGGCCGCGGCCGAGGCGGCGCGTCCGGACGGGATCGAAGCGGTGGCGATCGTGACCCCCAACCATATGCATCGCGCCGCGGCCGAGCCGTTTCTGGCCCATGGCATCCATGTGATCTGCGACAAGCCGCTGACCTCGACGCTGGAGGATGCCGAGGCGCTGGCCGCCGCGGCGCGGGCCTCGGGCGCGCTTTTTGTGCTCACCCATAACTACACCGGCTATCCGATGATCCGTCAGGCCCGGGCAATGGTGGCCGAGGGCGCGCTGGGTGCCATTCGGGTGGTGCAGGTGGAGTATCCGCAGGACTGGCTGAGCCGGGATCTTGAGGCGACAGGGCAGAAACAGGCCTCCTGGCGGACCGATCCGGCGCAATCGGGCGCGGGCGGCTCGGTGGGCGATATCGGCACCCATGCGCTCAACCTTGCCTGTTTTGTGACCGGTCTGACCCCGGCCGCCCTTTGCGCCGATCTGCACCGCTTCGTCGAGGGGCGGCAGCTTGACGACAACGCCCATGTGCTGCTGCGCTTTGCCGAAGGGGCGCGGGGGATGCTCTGGTCGAGCCAGGTGGCACCTGGCAATGAAAACGCGCTGCGGCTGCGGGTCTATGGCGCCGATGGCGGGCTCGACTGGTCGCAAGAAGAGCCCAACAGCCTGTGGCACAGCCCGCTGGGCGCGCCGACGCAGCGGCTGACCCGGGCGGGCCATGGCGCGGGCGCGGCGGCGGGGCGGCTCACGCGCATCCCCGCGGGGCATCCCGAAGGGTATCTGGAAGGCTTTGCCAATCTCTATGGCGAGGCCGCCCAGGCGATCCGCGCGCGGCAGGCGGGCACGGACATGCCGGCCGAGGTGACATTCCCAACCATCGAAGACGGGCTGATCGGCATGCGCTTTATCGACGCCTGTGTCCGCTCCTCGGCCGCGGGCGCGGTCTGGGTCGAGATCTGAGCCGCCATTGCCGGCAGGCCCCTATGTTGCGGTGCAATATTGCGTCAGCGAAGGTGCGGGCGCAACAAACCCGTTGCGTGAAGTTTAGTTCGATGGTTTAGTTCACTTCAGTCGGCGGCGATGGACCGGCCGCGCCCCGCCGGCGCGCCAGCATGGCGACCAACGATACGGCCGCGACTTGGGAGGACCGTATGCGGATCAACAAGGCATGCATTGCCGCCGCGGCGCTCGCCGTTGGCGCGACCGGCGCCACCACCGCACAGGCGCAGGAAGAGCTGACGCTGTGCTGGGCGGCCTGGGACCCGGCCAACGCGCTTGTGGAACTGTCGAAAGACTTCACCGCCGAAACCGGCATCGGCATGAAATTCGAATTCGTGCCCTGGCCGAACTTTGCCGACCGGATGCTCAATGAGCTCAACTCGGGCGGCCAGCTTTGCGATCTTCTGATCGGCGACAGCCAGTGGATCGGCGGCGGTGCGGAGAACGAGCATTACGTCAAGCTCAACGATTTCTTCGATGCCGAAGGCATCTCGATGGATGATTTCGCCCCGGCGACGGTTTACGCCTATTCGACCTGGCCCAAGGGCACGCCCAACTACTACGCCCTGCCGGCGATGGGCGATGCCAATGCCTGGTTCTACCGCAAGGATTGGTTTGCCAAGCCCGAGCTGCGCGAAGAGTTCATGGCCACCTATGGCCGCGAGCTGGAGCCGCCCACCACCCAGCTTGAGCTCAAGGAAATCGCCGAGTTCTTCCAGGAGCGCGAGATCGACGGCAAGACCGTCTATGGCGTGAACATCTTCACCGAGCGCGGCTCGGAAGGCATCACCATGGGCGTGACCGGCGCGCTTTATGCCTGGGGCTTCAAATATGAAAACGAGCCCGGCAGCTATGACATGGAAGGGGCGGTGAACTCGCCCGAAGCGGTCGAAGCGCTGGAATTCTACAAATCGCTCTATGAGTGCTGCACGGCGCCGGGCTACACCGACAGCTATATGGGCGAGAGCCTGGATGCCTTCAAATCCGGCCAAGTCGCCATGGCGATGAACTGGTTTGCCTTCTTCCCGGGCCTTTACAAGGACGAGAATGTCGGCGGCGACAAGATCGGCTTTTTCGTGAACCCGGGCCAGAATGTCGAAGCCTCGACGCTGGGCGGGCAGGGCATCTCGGTTGTCAGCTATTCCGACAAGCAGGAAGAAGCGCTGCAATACATCAAATGGTTTGCCCAGGAAGAGGTGCAGAAGAAATGGTGGAGCCTGGGCGGCTATTCCTGCCATGTCGCGGTGCTCAACGATCCGGCCTTTGTCGACAGCCAGCCCTTTGCCGCCGACTTTCTGAAGGCCATGGATGGCGTGCAGGATTTCTGGCAGGAGCCGGCCTATGCCGAGCTGCTGCTGGCGATGCAAAAGCGCCTGCATGACTATGTCGTGGCCGATCAGGGCACGGCCAAGGAAGCGCTCGACAAGCTGGTCGAGGATTGGACCGAGACCTTCGAGGACGAAGGCAAGCTCTGATCACCTCATGTGGGGCGGGGCGACCCGTCCCACAGCCTAGGATCCTTGCCATGTTCGTTTTGCCTGCCCAAGCTGGCGACGCCGGCCGCGCCATCGCCCTGGCCAGAGTTGCCGCTGGTTTGGTGTCGCAGCGCCGATGCGGTCCGGCACTGACCCTGCCCTGCGCGGTGCCGGAATGACCGAAACGCCCGCCTCCGGACCGGGGCTTGCCGAGAAGGCCGCCGCCGCGACGCCCGCGCCCCTGGCGCGCCGGGTCCGGGGCCTGTCGGACCGCGCCATTGCCTGGATCTTCGTGGCCCCCACGATCTTCCTGCTCTTGGCGATCAACATCTTCCCGCTGATCTGGACGATCAATCTGAGCTTCACCAATTTCCGCGCCAACCGGCTGAACCGCGAGGTCGATTATGTCGGGTTTCGCAATTACGAGCGGATCCTGACCGACAGCGACATCTGGCACAATATGCAGGTGACGGCGCATTTTCTGGCCTGGACGCTGGTGTTGCAGGTGCTGATCGGCTTTGCGCTGGCCTGGCTGCTCAACCGCAACTTCAAGGGCTCGGCCTTCTGGACGACGGTGATCGTGCTGCCGATGATGCTCAGCCCCGCGGTGGTCGGCAATTTCTGGACCTTCCTCTATCAGCCGCAGATCGGGCTTTTTAACTACATCGTCACCTTCTTTACCGGCGCCGATCCGTCGAGCTTTGAGATGATCGGCTCGGTGAGCCTGGCGCCCTGGGCGATCATCATTGTCGACACCTGGATGTGGACGCCTTTCGTGATGCTGATCTGCCTGGCCGGGTTGCGCTCGATCCCCGATTACCTCTATGAGGCGGCGACCATCGACCGGGCCTCGCCCTGGCGGCAGTTCTGGACCATCACGGTGCCAATGGTGCTGCCGTTCCTGATGCTGGCGGTGCTGTTCCGGGGCATCGAGAATTTCAAGATGTTCGATCTGGTGGTCGAGCTCACCTCCGGCGGGCCGGGATCGGTGACCGAGCTTGCCTCGATCAATCTCAAGCGCGAAGCCTTTGAGAAATGGCGCACAGGCTATGCCTCGGCCTTTGCAATCATCCTCTTTGTGACGGTGTTTGGGCTGGCGAGCATCTATGTAAAGGCGCTCAACCGGGTGAAGGCACGATGAGCGCCTATTCGATCACCGCGCCGAGCAACCGCTCGAAATGGATCGCGGGCACGCTGGTGGTGCTTTATGCGCTGATCACCATGCTGCCCCTGCTGTGGATCCTGATCACCGGGTTCAAGAGCCCGCCCGACAGCATCTCCTACCCGCCAAAGCTGGTCTTTCAGCCCACGCTGGAGGGGTATGTGAACCTTTTTACCACCCGCACCCGGCAGACGCCCGAATATATGGAGAGCCTGGGCCCGCCGACGAGCTGGTATGAGCGGATTGTCCGCGAGCGGCAGATGGTGATCGCCGGGCCGTCGAAATTCGGCGAGCGGTTCACCAATTCGATGATCATCGGCTTTGGCTCGACCTTTCTGAGCGTGTTTCTGGGCACGCTGGCGGCCTATGCGTTCAGCCGGTTCAAGATCCCTTTGAAGGACGATCTTTTGTTCTTCATCCTCTCGACGCGGATGATGCCGCCCATTGCGGTCGCGATCCCCATCTTCCTGATGTATCGCACGCTGGGGCTGTCGGACACCCATCTGGGGATGATCCTGCTCTACACGGCGGTCAATATCAGCCTGGCGGTGTGGCTTTTGAAGGGCTTCATCGACGAGATCCCGCGCGAATATGAGGAGGCCGCGCTGATCGATGGCTATACCCGGCTGCAGGCCTTCCGAAAGGTGGTGTTGCCGCAGGCCGCGACCGGGATTGCCTCGACCGCGATCTTCTGCCTGATCTTTGCCTGGAACGAATATGCCTTTGCGCTGCTCTTGACCTCGGGCACGGCGCAGACCGCGCCGCCCTTTATTCCCACCATCATCGGGGAGGGCGGGCTCGACTGGCCGGCGGTGGCCGCGGGTGCCACGCTCTTCCTGATGCCGGTGCTCGTCTTCACGATCCTTTTGCGCAAGCATCTCTTGCGCGGGATCACCTTTGGGGCGGTGCGCAAATGAGCGGCGGGGGTGCGTCTGGCGGCCTGGGACGCCTCCGGCGGGAGTATTTTTGCCAAAAAGAAGGCGCGGTCGCGCAAGGGGGCGGGGATGCGTGAGTTTCTGCGCGATCTGGCCCGGCTGCGCCGCTGGGCCTGGGAGGCGGTGGCCACCGTGCTGATCGGGGCCGGCGTTCTGATGCTGATGCAGCCTTTTGCGATCGGGCTCTTCACCTGGTCGTTCGGTGTGATCCTTCTGGGCACGGTGATGTTCATCATCGTCAGCCATTTTCCGGAGTGAGCGGGGTGAGCGTGCTGCACAGCCTGAGCCCGATCATGCCCTCGGCCGATCTGGATCGGTCCGCGCGATTTTACCGGGATCTGGGATTTGCCCCCCTTTATCAGGATGCCAGCTATCTTCTGATGACACGCGACACGGCCGAGGTGCATTTCTTTTTCCACGCCGCGCATCGGCCGGAGGAAAGCGACCATGGCGCCTATCTGCGGCCCGACGATGTCGATGCGTTTTCGGCCGAGGTGGCGGCGCTGGGGCTTCCGGCCGAGGCCGGGTTTCCGCGGTTCTCGCCAGCCGAGGACAAGCCCTGGGGCATGCGCGAGGCCACGATCTGGGACCCGGACGGCAATCTTCTGCGCGCCGGTCAGGAGGTCTCTCATGGGTGAGCAGGCAATGCTGGACACCGATCCCGCGGCGGCGGTTTTCGCGGCAATGCCGGGGCCGGCGCGCGCCTGTGCCCTGCGGCTGCGCGGGCTGATCCACGAGGTGGCGGCCGAGATGGAGCTGACGCTTCAAGAGACGCTCAAATGGGGCGAGCCTGCCTATCTGCCGGGCCGGGCGGGCACGACCCTCCGCCTGAACCATGATGCCACATCCGGACAGTGCAGACTTCTTGTCCATTGCCAGACCCGGCTGGTTGAGGAATGGCGCGCGCGGTTCGACGGGCGGCTGCGCTTCGAGGGCAATCGCGCGGTGCTGATCGATCCGACCGCCGAGTTTGAGGAAAGCGCGCTGCGCGCCTGCATTCTGGATGCGCTGACCTATCATGCGCGGCGGCGCCGACAGGGGCGCGCGATCGCGCGCGGGGTGGATCATGGCTGAGATCGCGATCCGCAACCTGCGCAAGGAATTCGGCGAGTTCGTCGCGGTGCGCGAAAGCAGCTTTACCGTTGCCGATGGCGAGTTCTTCATGCTGCTGGGCCCGTCGGGCTGCGGCAAGACCACCACGCTGCGGATGATTGCCGGGCTGGAGCTGCCCAGCGCCGGGCAGATCCTGCTCGATGGCGAGGATGTCGCCCAGACCCCCGCCCAGGCGCGCGACATTGCCTTTGTCTTTCAGATGTTCGCGCTCTACCCGCATCTGAATGTGCGCAACAACATCGCCTATCCCTTGCGAAGCCAGGGCGTCGGCCGGGCCGAGATCGGAAGGCGGGTCGATGAGGTGGCGCGCATTCTGGGCATCAAGGCGATTCTCGACCGGCCGGTGGGCGGATTGTCGGGCGGCGACCGGCAGCGCGTGGCGCTGGGCCGGGCGATTGTGCGCCGGCCCAAGGCCTTCCTGATGGATGAGCCCCTGGGCGCGCTCGATGCGGAGTTTCGCGAGCATATGGCCGACGAGCTGCGCAGCCTGCATGACGAGATGGGCGCGACCACGGTCTATGTCACGCATGACCAGCTTGAGGCCATGCAGATGGGCGACAAGATCGTGGTGATGAACCATGGCGTGGTCGAGCAGTTCGGCACCCCGCAGGAGATCTATGACCGGCCCGCGACGCTGTTTGTGGCCGAATTCATCGGCTCGCCCTCGATGAATTTTCTGGAGTTTGAGGGGCCGGTGGGGCCGGGCGCCGACACGGCCGTGATGTCGGGTGCCGAAGTGCCGCTGCCGGCGCTGGCCGAGGGGGCCGCGGGTCGGCTGATGCTCGGGGTGCGGCCCGAGCATGTGCGCCTCTCCGATGCGGGCGCGTTTCGGGGCGAGGTGACAGCGGTGGAATATCTGGGCACCACCCAGATCGTCACCCTTGCCACCTCGAACGGGCCGCTCAAGGCCCGCATCCCGGCGCGCGATCTGGTGCAGACCGGCGCGCGGCTGGGCATCGGCTTTGTCACCCACACCCTGTCGGTCTTCGATGCCGCGACCGGGCGCACGCTGGCGCTGGAGGGAGGTGCGCATGGCTGATGTGGTCTTGGCGGGCATCACCAAGCGGTTCGGCGCAACCACCGCCGTCGATGCGGTTGATCTGACCGTGCCCGATGGCGCCTTTGTCGTGCTGCTCGGCCCCACCGGGGCCGGCAAGACCACCACGCTGCGGCTGATCGCGGGGCTGGAGCGGCCCGATGCCGGCCAGATCCGCATCGGCGGGCGCGATGTGACCGCTGAAACCCCGGCCGCGCGTGATGTGGCCATGGTGTTCCAGCAATACTCGCTCTATCCGCATCTGAGCGTGCGCGACAATCTCGCCTTTCCGCTCAAAAGCCCCCTGCGCCCGCACAGCCCCGCCGAGATCGAGCGCAAGGTGCGCGAGGTCGCCGAGATGCTGCGCATCGGCGCAAAGCTCGACAACCGGGCGACAGAGCTGTCGGGAGGCGAGATGCAGCGCGTCTCAATCGGCCGGGCGCTGGTGCGGGCGCCGGCGATCTATCTGATGGACGAGCCGCTCTCCTCGCTCGACGCCAAACTGCGCGCGGATCTGCGCGTCGAGCTCAAGCGCATCCAGGCCGAGCTTGGTGCGACCATGCTCTATGTCACCCATGACCAGATCGAGGCGATGACCATGGCCACCCATGTCGGCGTGCTCGACCAGGGGCGGCTTGTGCAGTTCGGCAGCCCGCGCAACGTCTATGAAGATCCCAACAGCCTCTATGTGGCCGCTCGGCTCGGCCTGCCCCGGATCAACATTGCAAATGCCGATCTTTTCGATGCAATGCCGGTGCCGCCCGGCACCCAGAAGCTGGGCCTGCGCCCGGAAAACATCGTCATCGGCACAGAGCATCCCCATGCCGTGCCGGCGACGGTCGCGCGGATCGAGCGGCTGGGCGACCAGACCCGGCTGCATCTGCGCGTCGCGGATCTCGATCTGGTCACCTTGACCGATCCGCATACCAGCATCGCGCCGGGAGAGCAGATCCCCGTCGCGCCGAGCGACCCGCTCTTTTTCAACATGGACGGGCAGCGCATCCGCAACTGATGGGAGGATCAGATGAGCGACATTCTTGCCCGCTGCGCCGACGCCGCCCTCGCAGCCATCATTGCCCGCGAAGCCGAGATCGAGGGGCTTGACCGTGCCATCGGCGATGGCGATCACTACATCAATATCCGGCGCGGCGCCGAGACCGCGGTGACGCTCTGCGCCGAGATGGTCGGAGATCCGGCCAATACGGTGCTCAAAACGCTGGGCATGAAGCTGCTCTCGACCATTGGCGGCGCGTCCGGACCGCTGACCGCGAGCTTTTTTCTTGCCGCGGGCAAGGTCGACGCGGCCGACGGGGGTCTGACCCCAGCCGTCGTGGCGCAGATGGTCTCGGACGGGGTTGCGGCGATCAAGGCCCGTGGCAAGGCGGATGTCGGGGCAAAGACCATGCTCGACACCCTGGTGCCGGCAGCCCAGGCCCTGACCGAGGGCGCCGGAACGCTTGAACCGGCGGCGCTGCGCGCAAGGCTGCGCGCCGCGGCCGAGGCCGGGATGCGCTCGACCAAGGAGATGACGGCCAAGTTCGGCCGGGCGGCATTTCTGGGCGAGCGGGCGGTGGGGCATATCGATCCCGGCGCGATGTCGAGCTTCGTCATCATCGCGGCAATCTGCGACATGCTCGATGCAGACGAGGGAGTTTGAGGCAGAGGGGATGCGGCAGGCAGCGCTCACGGGAATTCTCGCGCGTCGCGCCCTGGCGACCATTGCCGACCATGCCGAGCTTCTGGGCATGCTTGACCGGGCCATCGGCGATGGCGATCACGGCGCCAACATGCTGCGCGGCTTTGGCGCGGTTGCCGATGCGGCCGACACGCTCGCGGCCCAGTCCCTGCCCCGGGCGTTGCAGGAGGCTGGCCATCTTCTGGTGATGAAAACCGGCGGTGCGTCGGGCCCGCTTTACGGTGCGCTTCTCGATCGGATGGGCAAATCGGCGCCCGCTGCTGGGCCGCGCTCGGTCGGTGATCTCGCCCAGATGCTCGGATCCGGGATCGAGGCGGTCAAGATCCGCGGGCGCGCCGATGCCGGCGCCAAGACCATGCTCGACGTGCTGATCCCGGTGCAGGCCGCCCTGGCCTGCGGGGGCGGCGCGGGGGATGCCCGGGCGGCGGCCGATGCGGGGTTGGAAGCCACCCGCCCCATGCGGGCGCGGCGCGGACGGGCGGCCTTCCTGGGCCCCCGGTCGGTGGGCCATCTCGACCCGGGTGCCTGCTCGGCCGCCAAGCTCGTGCATATGGTCTGCGATGTGGTCGAGGAGGTTCACGCATGACCGCGCGCAGCACCGTCTCCATCGTCATCGTCTCGCATTCGCGCGACATCGCCCGGGGTGCGGCCGAGATGGTGCGCCAGATGGTTGGAACCGAGGTGCGGGTTGCGGCCTGCGGCGGCAATGCCGAGGGCGGGCTGGGCACCGATGTCGCGGCCATCCGCTCGGCAATCGACAGTGTGTGGACCGAAAGCGGTGTGGCGGTGCTGGTCGATCTGGGCGGGGCCGAGACCAATTCCGAAAGTGCAATCGACCTGATCGGCCCGCCACGTTCGGCACGGATCTCGATCTGCAACGCGCCGGTGGTCGAGGGCGCCGTTATGGCCGCGACCGAGGCGGCGGGCGGTGCCGATCTTGCCACGGTACGCGCCACGGCCGAGGCGTTCGGGGCATGAGTGCTGAGCCCATCGCCGCGCCCTGGGTCACCGACCGCGCCGTGATCCTCGACCCCACCGGTCTGCACGCGCGCCCGGCGGTGCGTCTTGCACGGCTGGCGATGAGCTTTGGTGCCCGCATCGAGGTCAAGGCACCGGCGGGCGAGGGCTGGGTGGATGCTAAATCCCCCTCGGCGGTGATGAAGCTGCGCGCCGGCCATCGCACCGTTTTGACCATCCGCGCCCAGGGCAGCGATGCGTCCCGCGCGGTTGCGGCCCTTTGCGATCTGGTGGCGGCGAATTTTGCCGACCCGCCGCCGGCCGGGTGCGCCGCCTCCGCGCGGGCGGATCCGCGGGGATGACCGAGATGGCCCGCCGCCGCCCCCTGACCCGCGGTGCTGCGTCGTGAACGGGGCGCGCCAGTATCACGGGCGCTGCGCCGCGCCGGGCCGGGTTGTGGGGCGTGCGGTGTTCTTGGCACCGGCGCGGCCGGCTTCCGCCCCTGTCCGTTCAACCCAACCCGATCTGTGCCCTGGGGGCGTTGATCCAGCACATGAGCTGGCGCGTCTCGACGCTGCCTTGGCGCGCGCGGTTGCGGAATTGCAGGGGTTGAGCAGCACGGCAATCGCGGCCGAGATACTCGACGTTCAGATCGCGCTTGCGGCGGATGAGGCCCTGCTGGCGCCGGTGCGTGCGGCCATCTCGGCTGGGGCCAGCGCCGCCGATGCGTGGCGCGGCGAGCTTGATCGCGCGCTTTCGGGCTGGACCGGATCTGAGGGACCGGCCACGGATCTGCGCGATCTGCGCAACCGGGTGGCCCGGGCCTTGGCATGGCCCGCCGAGACCGCGGGCGCGCGAGGTTGTCTGTTCGAACGGCTCGTTGACGGGTCGGAGGCTGGCCCGGTTCCGCCAGATGGCCAGCTCGCCCTGCACGGGTGCGATGCCGCGCATGGATCGGGGTTAGCGAAAGGCCCGCCTGCGCAATCGGGCCCGCCTGCGCGGGCGGAGCTGCCGGCGCGGGCGGATCTGTCAGCGCGGGCGGACCTGTCGGGGCAACCGGGCCAGCGGAGCGATGTTAGCGATCAGTGGGGCGGCGATCAGTTGGGCCGCGATCAGTTGGGCCGCCATCAACTCTCGCATTGCGTGGTGATCGCCGATGACATCGCCCCGTCGGAATTGCTGGAGCTTCCCCGCCCGGCCGGGCTTGCCGTGGCGCGGGGCAGCCCGATGTGCCATCTGGCGATCCTCGCGCGGGCGCAGGGGGTTCCCCTGATCACGGGGCTGGCGCCCGGCGTGACCCCTGGCATCGGCGAGACCGCGCTGCTTGACGCCGATGCCGGTCTGCTGCTGCTCGCACCGCGCGGCAGCGACCTGCCCGCCGGCGACGTAAAAGCGGGCACGCGGACGAGGACGAGAGCCATGCCCGAGCCCGCCCCCCGATTGGCGGCGGCACGGTCCGCCAATGCTGTGGGGCTGATGGTCAATATCGACGGGCCGGGCGATCTTGATCAGATCCCCTGCGGCTGGGACGGGGTCGGCCTGATGCGCAGCGAGGCCGCCTTTGCCAAGGGCCCTCTGGATGAAACCGCGCAGCGCGACCTTTATACGGCCGTTCTGGCGCGGGCCGGGGGACGGCCTGTGACCATCCGCACGCTCGATGCGGGCGGCGACAAACCGCTGAGCTGGCTGGGCCGCGCGCCGGGCGTCAACCCGGCGCTGGGTCGGCGCGGCATCCGCCTGTCACTGGCCGAACCGGAGCTCTTTCGAACCCAGCTGCGGGCGCTGGCCCAGGCTGCCGCACAAGCGCCGGAGACCGGACCGCTCTCGGTCATGCTGCCCTTTCTGACCGTGCCGGACGAGCTTGAGGCAGCGCGCGGCCATCTCGACGCGGTTTGTGCCGATCTCGCGGCAAAGGGGGTCGCGCATCGGCGCCCCGCACTTGGCGCGATGATCGAAACGCCGGCCGCGGCCCTGACTGCGGGCGGGTTTGACGCGGCGTTCCTGGCCATCGGCGGCAATGATCTGGCCCAGCATGTGCTGGCGGCCGCCCGCGACGACCCGGATGTTGCCGGGCTTGCCGACCCGGCGCACCCCGCCCTGGCCGAGCTTTACGCCCGGATCGTGGCGGCGGGGCAGGCCCGGTCGGTGCCTGTCGGCTTTTGCGGAGAGGTCGCCGCAGACCCCTCTCGGGTTCCTGCCCTGCTCGATCTGGGCCTGTCCTCCATTTCGGTCGCGCCGCACGCCCTGCCCGGTGTTGCGGCTGCGCTCGGCCGCGCAGGTCTGCCGGCATGAGCGAGGTGCGCGATCCGGTGGCGGTCTATAAGGAGCATCTGCGCGCCCTGATCGACCGCCGGCCCTCGGGCACGCGGCGCAAGCTGGCCGAGGCGTTCGGCACGCATCCCAGCTTCATCTCGCAGATCACCAATCCTGCCCTGCGGGTGCCGCTTCCCGCCCAGCACATCCCCGCGCTGTTCCGGATCTGCCATTTTTCGCCCGAGGAGCAGCGCCGGTTTCTGGGCCTTTACAGCCATGCGCATCCGGGCCAGCCGGACAGCTCCGACCCAGCAGCGGAGAGCGATGAGGAGCTGGTGCAGATCCGGATCGGCGGTCTCGCGCCGCAGCGGCGCGAGGAGGTCGCGGCGTTGATCCGCGAGTTTGCAGCACGGGTCATTGCCCTGGCGCGACGCCCCGACCCGCCACCACTCTCCGCCAAGGATGCGGACCAAGATGCCAAGGAGTTGTGCGATGAAAAAGCTGATCAACGCAACCAATGACGTTCTGACCGAAAGCCTGCGCGGCTTCGGCGCGGCGCATGCCGATCTCGTCGAGGTCTCGCTCGACCCCAAGATGGTGTGGCGCAAGGGCGGCGGGCGGCCTGGCAAGGTGGCGCTCGTGTCGGGTGGCGGATCGGGGCATGAGCCGATGCATGCGGGTTTCGTCGGGCTCGGCATGCTCGACGCGGCCTGCCCGGGCGAGGTCTTCACCTCGCCCACCCCCGACCAGATGCTTGCTGCGGCCGAAAAGGTCGACAGCGGCGCCGGCGTGCTCTGGATCGTGAAGAACTATGCGGGCGATGTGATGAATTTCGAGATGGCCGCCGAGATGTATGACGGCACGAGCGCGAGCGTGCTGACCAATGAGGATGTGGCGGTCGAAACCTCGACCCACAGCCAGGGTCGCCGCGGCGTGGCCGGGACCGTGGTGCTTGAAAAGATCGTCGGTGCCGCGGCCGAGCGCGGCGATGATCTGGCCACGCTTACGGCCCTTGGCGAGCGGGTGAATGCCGCCTCGGCCAGCATGGGCGTTGCCCTGACCTCCTGCACCGTGCCCGCGGCCGGCAAACCCACCTTCGAGATCGGCGCGGACGAGATGGAGATGGGCGTTGGAATACATGGCGAGCCGGGGCGCCGGCGCGTGGCGCTGGCCTCGGCTGAGGCAATTGCCGAAGAGATCGTCGCGGCGCTGTGCGACGATCTCGACCCTGCGCCCGGCGCCGAGGCCCTGTTGATGGTCAATGGCATGGGCGGCACGCCTTTAATGGAGCTCTACCTTGTCTATGATGCCGCCAGGCGCCTGGCTGCGGCACGGAACGTGACGGTCACGCGCAGCCTGGTGGGCAATTACTGCACATCGCTTGAGATGGCCGGCGCCTCGATCACGCTGACCCTGCTCGATGGCGACATGACCGCGCTGTGGGATGCCCCCGCGCTCACCCCCGCCTTTGTGCGCGGCTCGCCCGCGGCCTGATCTGGAGTTGGGCAAAGGCTGTGAACGACAAGACGGGCGA
>JBCBKN010000070.1:0-14762 GCA_038521775.1 Pseudomonadota bacterium
AGATCCGGATCCACCCCACGGGCTCGGCCATCGCGCGGCTCGGCACGATCAGCCAAGGCCAGGGGCATGCGACGACCTTCGCCCAGATCTTGGCATCCGAGATCGGCCTGCCGGCGGACTCGATCACGATCGAGGAGGGCGATACGGACACGGCGCCCTACGGCCTCGGAACCTACGGGTCGCGTTCGACGCCTGTGGCGGGCGCCGCCACCGCGATGGCCGGGCGCAAGATCCGCGCCAAGGCGCAGATGATCGCGGCCTATCTGCTCGAAGTCCATGACGATGATGTCGAGTTCGACATCGACCGCTTTGCGGTCAAGGGCGCGCCTGAGCGGTTCAAGACCATGAAGGAGATCGCCTTTGCCGCCTATAACCAGGCGATCCCGGGGATCGAGCCGGGGCTGGAGGCGGTGAGCTATTACGACCCGCCCAACATGACCTATCCGTTCGGCGCCTATATCTGCGTGCTCGACATCGATGTCGACACGGGCACCGCGGATATCCGCAAGTTCTACGCGCTCGACGATTGCGGCACCCGGATCAACCCGATGATCATCGAGGGCCAGGTCCATGGCGGTCTGACCGAGGCGCTGGCAATCGCGATGGGTCAGGAGATCGCCTATGACGAGATGGGCAACCACAAGACCGCGACCATGATGGATTTCTTCATCCCCACCGCCTGGGAAACGCCGGCCTATGAGACCGACCACACCACAACGCCCTCGCCCCATCACCCGATCGGGGCCAAGGGCGTGGGCGAGAGCCCCAATGTCGGCGGGGTCCCCTGTTTTTCCAACGCGGTGCATGATGCCTTCCGGCCCTTCGGGCTGACCCAGACCCACATGCCCCATGATCACTGGCGGATCTGGAAGACCGCCAACCAGCTGGGCCTGCATGGCTGACGACTGGCGCTCGGTTCGCGCAGAGCTGTCCGAGGCGGGCTATGTCGCCTCGGAGGAGCTGGCGATGGCCGTCCATCTGTCGCTGGTCCTCACCCGGCCCGTGCTGCTGGAGGGGCCCGCCGGGGTGGGCAAGACCGACCTTGCCAAGGCCCTCGCGGCGGCAAAGACCGCAACGCTGATCCGGCTGCAATGCTATGAAGGGCTCGATGCCAGCCAAGCGATTTATGAGTGGAATTATCAGCGGCAATTGCTGGCCTTGCGGGCCTCCGATGCCGAGAGCGAGGATGCGGTTTTCAGCGAAAAGTACCTGCTGAAACGGCCGCTGCTGGAGGCGATCACCCAGGAGGCCCCCCCGGTCCTGCTGATCGACGAGATCGACCGCGCCGATGAGGCCTTCGAGGCGTATCTGCTGGAGATCCTGGCCGAGGGCCAGATCACCGTGCCGGAGCTTGGCACGATCCGGGCCACGGCCCGGCCCATGGTGGTCTTGACCTCCAACGGCACGCGCGATCTGTCCGACGCGCTGCGCCGCCGGTGTCTTTACTCCTATATCGACTATCCGGACCGCGAGACCGAGTTGGCGATCCTGCAGGCCCGTCTGCCCGGCATTGAGGGACGATTGGCGACCCAGATCATCCACACGGTCCAGGCGATCCGGCGCGAGGAGCTGGAGAAAACCCCCGGCGTGGCGGAAATGCTCGATTGGGCGGCGGCACTTTCCGGGCTCGGCATCAACGACCTGTCCGACGACCCCGCAACCCTGGCACGGAGCCTGGTCTGCCTCCTGAAAACCGCCGCTGACAGGGACGCGATACCGCCGGAGGTCTTGGCGCGCATCGTCGGAAAGGCCGCCTGATGCGGGCAACCCGCTTCCCGGTCCAGGCCCGCGGCCCGGCCGAGCGGATGGCGGGCTTCATGGCCCATTTGCGGATGAACGGGGTGCAGGCCGGCCCTCGCGAGACGGAAGACTGTCTTGCAGCCCTGGCCAGTGTCGACGCGGCGGATCGGGCCACGGCGCGCATGGCGCTCAAGGCGCTGCTTGTGCCCGACGCCGAGGGTTGGCGGAGGTTTGATGCCCTGTACGACGCCTATTGGTTCAACGCCGGCAAGCAGCGGCAGGCTGAGGTGAAGGCCGATCACATCCGCACCCAATCGGCGCGCCCGTCGCTCTGGCACACCCATATGGCGAATGACGCCGAGACGGGCACTAGCAACGAGATGCGGCCGGATGCGGACGATGACGCGGCCGATTGCGCGGCGGATTGTGCAGCGGAGGGCACAGACGGGCGCCTGATCGCCACCCGAACCGAAAACCTCACCCGGCGCGATCTGCGCGAGCTGATGGATGAGGACAGCCTGCGCGCCGCCGAGCGGGCCGCGGAACGGCTGGCCAGGGCGCTGCGCGACCGGCGCTCCCGACGTCACCGGGCCGCCCGCCGGGGCCAGGCGGTGGATATGGGCCGGACGCTGCGCGCAAGCCTCGCGCGGGGAGGAGAGCCGCTGGACCTCTTTCGCAAGCACCGCCCCGACCGGCCCTTGAAGATTGTGGCCCTCTGCGATGTCTCAGGCTCGATGACGGTCTATGCGCGCGTCTTCCTGGCCTTCCTGAAAGGGCTGGTCAGCGCGGATGCGCGCACCGATGCCTATCTCTTCCACACCCGGCTGATGCGGATGACGGACACCCTACGCGACCGGGACAGCCTGCGCGCAGCAGGCCGCCTGTCGCTGATTGCCGAGGGGTTTGCCGGCGGCACCGACATTGCCGGCGCCATCCGCCAGTTCAACGACAGCCAAGCTTCGCGCGCCGTCGATGGCCGAACCGTGGTGGTGGTTCTGTCGGACGGGTACTGCACCTCGCCGCCCGACGCGCTGGCCGACGCCCTGGCCAGGCTCAGCCGCCGCGCACGCCGCATCGTCTGGCTGAACCCGCTGAAGGGCTGGCGCGACTATGCACCCATCGCCCGCGGCATGGCCGCCGCGCTTCCGCATCTGGACGCGCATCTGCCCGCCAACACGATCGAGGCGCTGAGCGCCCTCGAACCGGAATTTGCAAAACTCTAAGGATGACGCATGGAACTTGCCGATGAATTCCGCGTAAAGGCCGACAAGGCCAAGGTCTACGCGATGCTCAACGACCCGGAGGTGCTCAAGATCTGCATTCCCGGCTGTGAGGAGCTGACCGAGACGGCCCCGAACCAGCTTGCCGCAAAGGTGGTGCTGAAGATCGGCCCTGTGAAGGCCAAATTCGCCGGCGAGGTGCTGCTCGACCCTAACGGCGCGCCCGACCGGTTCAGCCTCTCGGGCGAGGGCAAGGGCGGCGTTGCGGGCTTCGCCAAGGGCGGCGCGGATGTCACGCTGACTGAGGATGGGGCCGAGACCATCGTCGCCTACACGGCCAATGCGGATATCGGCGGCAAGATCGCCCAGTTGGGCAGCCGCCTGGTCGCGGGCACCGCCAAACGATTGTCCGCCCAGTTCTTCGAGAGATTTGCCGATCATGTCGAGGCATGAGCCGGATTTTCGGAAAGGGTTGACCATGTCGGGCGCGGATGTCTTTGAGGTCATCCAGACGTTCCGCGCCCGGCGGCGCCCCTTTTGCCTGGCGACCGTGGTGCGCACGGCCGACCTCACGTCGGCAAAGGCCGGCGCAAAGGCTGTGGTGACCGAAGGCGGCGAGATCATCGGCCATCTGGGCGGCGGCTGCGTTCAGGGCGCGGTCAGGCGCGCCTCGGCCGAGGTTCTTGCATCGGCGACGCCCCGCATGATTTCGGTGCAGCCCGCGAACGCCGCCAGGTCGAATGCCGAAGGCGTTGAAATCCATACCAGCGGCTGCCCCTCCGGCGGCACGGTCGATGTTTTCATCGAACCTCATCTGCAACCCCTGCGGCTGTCGGTGCTGGGAGAGAGCCCCATCGCACAGGCGCTCAGGCAGCATGGCGCCCTGATGGGATACGCGGTGGCCGACACCATTGGCGGCATAGACGCCATCGGTGCTGCCGGCACGGGCGTTGGCGCAGACGCGGGCACGCGCGCAGACCCGGGCGCAGGCACGCGCGCAGACCCGGGCGCAGACGCGGTCATCATCGCCTCGCAGGGCGCGGGCGACCTTTCCGCCCTGCGACAGGCGCTGCACAGCGGCGCCCCGTTCGTTGCCATGGTTGCAAGCCATCGCAAGGCCCAGCATCTCACGGCCAAGCTGAGAGATGAGGGGATGGACCCCACCATGCTCGACCGCCTGATTTCGCCCGCCGGGCTGGATCTGGGCGCCATCGACGCGCATGAAATCGCTGTTTCGATCCTCGCCCAATTAATCGTCACGCGCAGGGCTGCCCGCGATCCCGACTGAGTTTCGGCCGGGTACCACCGCCCTGTTTATTCTCGCCCTGTTTATCCTCGCCGCACCTGTCCTCGCCGCACGTATCTCCGCCACGCTTATCTTCGCCGCGCGAGTTCACGATAAAGCGCCTCACGCGAAACGCCGAGGATGCGCGCCACCTCCTGGATCTGGCCCTTGGGCGGCAGGACATTGGCGTCCGCCAACCACGCATCAAGTCGCTCGGCCACGGTGTTGAGCGATCGGATCTCGGACTGCATCCGGGCCTTCTGCAGCGCGTGGGACAGATGCCTGGCCCATGCCTGCGCTGTGGCCGGAGACCCGTTGAGCCCATCTCGGAACACCGAAACCGGAATGGATTTCAGCCGGGACCTTGAGTTTGCCACGCCGTCGCAATGGTAATGCGACGCATAGGCCGACGCTTCGGCGAGCACGCTGCCAGGATGCGCACGCGCGAGGAGTAGCGGCGTGCCGCGGGCTGTGTGGCGCACAAGATCGATCTCGCCCGCAATGACCAGATAGAGGGATCGAACATCGTCACCGGTCCGGAAGACGGTCTCCTGAACGTCAAATGAGACCGTCCGGCCCGCGTCAAAGAGCAATGAAATGCGGCACGACATGATTGCAATCATATGGAGCAAACGGTCGCGATGCTAGAGGCGCCATTATGTGCTCATGCAAAGGGAACGCAAAATGCGCGTGCTGCTCGTAAGCTCCTTAAGCCTTGTCGCCGCGCTCTTGCCACTGGCCGCTGTCGGTCAGGATCATCAGCATGACGCGCAGAGCACGCCTTATGCAGGCTATGAGACACGCGAGATCAAGAGCCTCTCGGACCAGGACATCGAGGCGTTGCGGCGCGGCGACGGCTGGGGCCTCGCGCTGCCGGCCGAGTTGAATGGTCGGCCCGGTCCCGCGCATGTTCTTGAGCTTCGGGACGCGCTGGGCCTTTCGGCGGCACAGGTGAAGGCCGTCACCGCAATCTTCGAGGAGATGCGCAGCGAGGCGATCGCTGCGGGAGAGCGCTACATTGCGGCCGAGGCCGCCTTGTCCGACGCCTTTGTGGGAGCTGACCCGTCCGAGGACGTGCTTCTTGACCTGCTCGCCGAGGCCGCGCAGGCACGTGCCGCGCTGCGGTTCATCCACCTCTCCCGGCATTTGTCGACGCCGAAGCTTCTGAGCGCCGCGCAGATCGAGAGGTACACCCTCCTTCGCGGGTATTCGGTCGATCCCTGTTTGGTAACGCCCGATGGGCATGACCCGACGATGTGGCGTCGCCATAACGGGTGCGACTAGATGGCGCCGGCGCTTAGCGCCGTGTCGAGGCCTGACGGTTGCAAGTAAACCTGCGCGACGCCGCACAGGCAACCCCGCCGGCCGGGTGTGCACGCGCGTGGTAAGGGTTGGTCAGTGGCCTGGGCCTCTGGACACCGAAAAGCACCTGATTTTAAGGGAGTTTTTCAGAGGCTTTGGTGTCGGAGGGCATAGAACAGGCATATCTTGTGGTGTCATCCGCGGTCATGTTATCTCGGCGTAGTACGTATCAACCAGTTTTCAATGACAAAGCCAGATCACCACCTTGCATCCTATCTCACCCCATCGCATATCTTGGGGTGGATAGGAGGGTGGATAGAAATGACCCGAGCGTTGAACAGGCTCTCCGCTCCGTCAGTGAGGATCGCCACGCCCGGCAAGCATGCGGATGGCGGGGGGCTTTGACTTCACGCGCGGCCCGACGGCGGCGGGCAGTGGGTGTTGCGAGTGACCGTTCACGGCCGGCGCCGGGAGATGGGGCTGGGCTCGACCCGCGACGTCTCACTCAAGCAAGCCCGCATGGCCGCGGCGCGGTGGCGGGAGGTGGCGCGACAGGGCGTGGATCCGATCAAGGAGCGCCAACGGCTGCGCCGCGAGGCCGCCCGCCCGGAGCATCGGCTTGCAGCGCTGACGCAGGACGCCTTTGAGGCGCGCAAGGCTGAGCTCAAGGGCGATGGCATGGCCGGCCGCTGGTTCTCGCCGCTCGCGCTGCATGTGCTGCCGAAGCTGGGCGCTGTTCCGGTTGAGGAGATCGACCAGCGCGACATTCGCGATGCGCTGGCACCGATCTGGCACAGCAAGGCCGAGACGGCCAAGAAGGCCCTCAACCGGCTGGCGATCGTCCTGCGTCACGCCGCGGCCCTGGACCTCGATGTTGATCTGCAGGCCGCTGAGAAGGCCAGCGCGCCCTGCTCGGCGCACCCCGCCATACGACGGTCAATACGCCGGCCCTGCCCTGGCAAGAGGTGCCGGCCTTTTATGCAAGCCTCGACGAGGCGCTGCTCTCGCATCTCGCCCTCAAGCTCCTGATCCTGACCGGCCTGCGCTCGGCCGCGGTGCGCCATGCCCGGCTGGACGATATCGAGGGCGATCTCTGGACGGTGCCGGCGGCGCATCTGAAGGGCCGCAAGGGGGCGACGGCGCCGTTTCGCGTCCCGCTGGCCGGCGAAGCGCAGCGGGTGATTGCGACAGCCGCGCCTCTGGCCCGGGACGGGTTTCTGTTCCCCGGCAGTCGAACCGGCGTGATCTCGGATACCACGATGAGCCGGATGATGGAGCGTCGCCGGATGGCGGCGCGCCCGCATGGCTTTCGGTCGAGCCTGCGCACCTGGCTGGCCGAGGAAACCGCCGCGCCCTGGGAGGTTGCCGAGACGGTGCTCCAGCACCAGACCGCTGGCAAGGTCGCCCGCGCCTATCAGCGCTCGGACCATCTCGATTTGCGCCGGCCGCTGATGGCATGTTGGGCTGACCACTGTGCGAAAGGCGGGTAAGAGGTAGCGGCATGAACATTGATGACGATCTGCGGAGTTGGGAACTTGCGCGCGACGCCATGTTCAACGTCACGCGCACGGAACGGCTGATCGATGCACAAAGTATGGAAGACCTTGTAAGCCTGATCCTGGGTGAGGTCCCGGTGACGCCCTATCTCGACGCGCTCCGGGCCGACTACGAGATCGTCGTTTGCGCCCTCGAAGATCTTGGCATGCCAGCGCCGCATCGCCCCATTCAACTCGATAATGAAGGGATCGGCTGGGCCTATTTCGATAACACCCCAGACTTGGAGAGCTTCGATCTGTTGGTCAAGCGTGGCCGGGCAAAAAACGGCATTGCGTATTTAGAGCGACACACAGAAGCGCTCACAAAGCCCTGGTGGTTCGCCAAATTCGCGACAAATGCGTTGTGGACCCTCAGCGAAGAAAACGCTGACAGACGCCTCTATCGAGCGGACAGGCTCGGTGAGATACGCCGGATGGTCTCGATGAGATAGCAGTCGGTTTTGGGCGGGCACGAACGGCGCGTCCAACCTTTTTAAAGATGTGGCGGTTTAGTGTCCTTGGCCTTTTAGTGCCGTGGCGCTGCAGGGCGAGGCCGGCTTCAAGTTTTTGATGTTCTTTCGAATGGTGTCTTTGTGGCGGGGGCGCCCATCGCGTGCGCGCTTCGCGCTGATCTGTCCGGCGACAGCGTTGACGCTGCGCCCCGGGCGTCGTGCCCAGATGGCCGCCGCATCTTCGCGGTCAGTTTCCCTAAGCTCGGCTGCACGCGCCTTTTGCGTCGCATGTCTCTTGTCTTGGTCGGCCAAGAACGGATCCATCTGGGCTTTCTTGCGGCGAACTGCTGGGAGATTCATGTGATGCTCCACCATCGCCGGACTGGCCGGCGCCGGATCCGCGTTTCCTGCGCGACGCCCTGCCAGCGGCGCCGGCCCTTCCCTTGCGCAATGTGCTGTCGGCGCCACTTTCAACCTGGGTCGCGCGGGCCGCCGAAGCCAAGTCGGCGCCCAGGGATTATGTGTTTGCGGCGCTCCTGACCACGGCCTCGACCCTCATCGGCAATGCCCGCTGGGCGATGCCCTGGCCGGGCTGGGAGGAACCGCCGGCGCTCTGGACCATGCTGATCGGCGCTCCCTCCAGCATGAAATCCCCGGCACTTGATGCGGTGCTTGGCCCCCTGAGCGGCCTTGCGGCGGATCTGCGCCGGGATGGCGAGGCCGCCCTGACCGCCTGGCGGGAGAAAGCCGCGCTGGCCCGGATCGCGGAAACGGGCTGGAAAGAGGCGGTGAAGGCGGCGCTGAAGGACGACAAGGCGCCGCCGGCACGCCCCGATATGGCCGATCCCGGCCCGGAACCGTTTCCGCCGCAGCTCAGGCTTGGCGACATCACGGTCGAGCGGCTGGCGGTCATCCTGTCGCGGCAGCCCAAAGGCCTGCTGATGGCGCGCGATGAGCTTGCGGGCTGGCTGACGGGCATGAACCGCTATGCCGATGGCGGCACGGATCGGCCGTTCTGGCTCGAAGCCTATGGCGGCCGGACCTATCTGGTCGAGCGCATGGGGCGCGACCCGGTGCATGTCGATCGTCTTCTTGTCGGGGTGATCGGCAGCATCCAGCCCGAGCGGCTCCGCTCCCTGCTGCTCAAATCCGAGGATGATGGGCTCTTGGCGCGGTTCCTGCCGGTCTGGCCCGATCCCGTGCCCCTGCGCCGCCCCGGCCAGGCCGCCGACAGCGCGCTGATCGAGACGGTTTTGCGCCGCCTCGACGCACTTGGGATGATCGAGGACGATACCGGTGGCTGGCGGCCCTGGAAGGTCCCGCTGAGCGAGGCAGCGCGCTGCATCCTCGACGAACTCCGAAGTGCCGCCCAGGACTGGGAGACCGATGCGGATGGGCTCCTGATGTCCTTTGTCGGCAAGCTGCCGGGGCTGGTAGTGCGCCTCTCGCCGATCCTTGCCTATCTGGAATGGGCCGCCGGTGCCGGCGATGAGCCGCGCGAGATCACCCAAGCGGATCTGGCGCGTGCGGCGCATCTGGTGGAGGTCTGGGTCTTGCCGATGGCGCGCCGGGCCTATGCCGCGGGGTCTCTGGGCGCTGAGGAGCGGACCGCTTTGCGGCTCGTTGCGCGAATGGCTTGTGAGCCCGGCCCTGCGGGGAGAGGCACCATGAGCCGCTGGTTGCGCGCCGCCGGGCTCGCGGAAAGCCTGCCGCAGGCGTCCGAGCCTCGATCCGGGGATCCGGCGCTTGCCGGGCCGCACCGGCCATCCTCCGCCCGAACAAAACTGACAGAACCGACAAAACCCATGGCGCGGACGGTTCCGTCAGTTTTGTCGGTTTTGTCGGGCCCCGCCCAAGCCCCCGATCTCGACGCCCTGACCGAACGCGCGGCGATCATCGAGGCCGAGGGCGGGTTGGCGCGAGACGCAGCCGAGGCGGCGGCAGCCCAGGCACAGGGCTTTGCAGGGCGCGACGCGCTTTACGCCCAGGTGGTGGCGGGCTGGCGCAGCGGGCTCGAGCGGCTGGAAGCACGCGCCAGTGACCCGCGCGCGGCCCTGCATATCGCCGCGGCAGTCCAGTTCCTCGATGCGGGCTGGGGCCAGCGCGCCCTCGGCCTGGGCTGGGCCGCCGAAGAGATCATCGGTCTCAGTCCCCGCGCGCCCTGGGATCGCTTCGAGCGCATGGGCATCGCCTGGGCGCGCCACCCAACCATCGCCCTCACCGAAACCACCGCCACCGCGATAGGGGGGGGTTTGAAAGGCGCCGATAACATCATAGAAAATATACAAGAAATTTTCTAACTAGAAGCTTGTATTGTTAATTTTCTTAATTTCAACGATTTCAGTATTTTTGTCGTCCCAAAAGCCACACCTGTGTCAATTATTTGTACAATGATTACCAAATCACGTCTCTTTGCAGAGAGCTCGATCGCCGCAAATTCACGATCTTCGATCTCGATATAATATCCTTCCGGCTCTACTGAAGCATACTGATTTCGGCCCTTATTGTTAATGATCTGTAGTGATATTTTTTTGCCAAACATCGTTCACCCCCATTAGAAAGCATGTCATCGAGCTGCGTCGCACGCTCCAACGCAGTTGGATGCGAAACTCCTTTAGAGATCAAGGATCGATACAGATCCAAACAACTTTCGGCCAGTTCAGCGATTGTATCCCGCTAAAAGCCACTGGCCTTCACCTATCGACCGGCGCCAGGTAAGCCTTGACGGGTCCGCCAGGGCCCTGGCGCCGATTGAATTTCTCGATGTCGATTGGTCGCGCGAAGACCGGTCCGGCGGCTGCCACGGCGCCACTGCCGCCTCGGAGTCTTTCGGGCGTTATGGGATGGCCCGACACATATGATGCGGCCGAAGAGGTCGCGGCGACCGGCGACAGACTTGCTCACTCAGATCTCATGGCTGCGGATGCAGGCCACGGCATGATCGCCGCCAACCGAGGCGAGGTCTGGTATGCGCTCGCCGCAGGCCGGCTGGGCGTGGCGGCACCGCGTGCGAAAAACACAGCCCGAGGGCGGGTCGAGCGGGCTGGGGGGGTCGCCCTCCAACAGCGGCTCATCCTTGCGCGCGCCGGGCACAGGGTTTGGCGCAGCCGCGATCAGCGCCCGGGTGTAAGGGTGGCGCGACGCCTCAAACACCGCCTGTGCTGTGCCGACCTCCACCACCCGGCCCAGATACATCACCACGATGCGGTCCGAGATATGGCGAATGATCTCAAGATCATGCGAGATGAAAAGATAGGTGAGGTTGCGCTCTTCCTGGATATCCTGAAGCAGGTTGACCACCTGCGCCTGGATCGACACATCGAGCGCGGCGACGGCCTCGTCGCAGACCAGAAAGCGCGGCGAGACGGCAAGCGCGCGCGCAATGACCACACGTTGCAGCTGGCCGCCCGACATCTGATGGGGGTAGCGGTCCTGCATCTGCGGCGCCAGACCGACCGCGCGCATGAGCGCGGCGACCTCTTCGGCCCGCTCATCGGCGGCACCGATGTCGTGGGTGTCGAGCACCTCGCGCATCTGCCGCCCGATCGACAGGCGCGGGTTCAGCGCGCCGAACGGGTTTTGAAAGATCATCTGCATGTCGCGCCGCTGTGCCCGCCAGGCCGGGTCTTTGGGATTGGCGCAGAGGGCCGCGCCGTCGAACCGAACCTCGCCGCCCGTTGGCGCCAACAGGCCCAGCACCAGCTTGCCGACGGTGGATTTGCCGCAGCCGGATTCGCCCACCAGCCCCAGGGTCTGGCCGGGCGCGATCTCGAAACTGACATCCTGCACGGCATGCAGGGCGCGCTTGCCGCCAAACAGCTTTGCGGGGTTGCGCAGCTCAAAACTGCGATGCACCTGCTTGAACTCGACGAGGGCGGTCATTGACCCTGATCCATCGGATGGTGGCAGGCAAAGCGGCGGCTTTGGGTCTGGGTGATGAGCGGGCGCTCGCTGCTGCATATCGCGCCTGCCCGGGGGCAGCGCGGGGCAAAGCGACAGCCGGCGGGGTATTGGTCGGGCGAGGGGACCGCGCCCTTGATCATCGGCAGGCGTGACCGGCGCGCGCTTCGGCTGGGCAGCGAGCCAAGCAGGCCATGGGTGTAGGGGTGCTTTGGGTCGGCAAAGATCTCGGCCACCGGTGCGGCCTCCACCACCCGGCCCGCATACATCACCGCCACGCTGTCGGCGACCTCGGCCACGACCCCCAGATCATGGGTGACCAGGATCACCGCCGTGCCGGTCTCCTCGGCCAGCTTGCGCAAAAGCCGCAGGATCTGGGCCTGGATCGTGACGTCGAGCGCGGTGGTCGGCTCATCGGCGATCAGCAGCTTGGGCCTGCAGGCCAAAGCCATGGCGATCATCACCCGCTGGCACATGCCGCCCGAGAGCTGGTGGGGAAAGGCCCGCGCGCGCAGCTTGGGCTCGGGAATGCCGACATCGGCCAACAGATCGATGGCCTGCGCCTCAGCCTGGGTCAACGAAAGCCCCTGATGGATGATCAGCGCCTCGGCGATCTGCCAGCCGACGCGTTTGACGGGGTTCAGCGAGCTCATCGGATCCTGAAAGATCATCGCGATCTCGCCGCCGCGCAGGCTCTGCAGCTCCTCCTGGCCGAGATCGAGCAGGTTGCGCCCCCCGAAGAGGACCTCGCCGCCCAATATCCGCCCCTGTTCGGCCAAGAGCCGCAGGATCGACAGGCAGGTCACCGATTTGCCCGAGCCGCTTTCGCCCACCAGCCCCAGCATGCCGCCGGCCGGAACGCTGAGCGACACGCGGTCCACGGCCACCACGATCTGGCTGCCATCGGCGCTTTCAAAGCCCACCCGCAGATCGCGGATGTCCAAAAGCGGCGGCGCGCCCGTGGCAGGGTGCTGGGCGGGGATGGGGTCCACTCGTGTCATCGCAGGCTCGGATCCAGATGATCCCGCAGCCAGTCGCCCAGGATCGAGATTGAAAGGGTGATGAAAAAGATCGTCAGCCCGGGGGCGATGGCGATCCAGGGCGCTTGCAGAAGATAGTCGCGGCCATAGCCCAGCATCTGGCCCAGCGAGGTCATCGGCGGCTGCACCCCCAGCCCCAGAAAGGAAAGCGAGGTTTCAAGCAGGATCGTGCCGGGCAGGTTGATGGTGAACTGAATGACCAGCGCGGGCAGGATGTTGGGCAAAAGATGCCGCGCATAGACCTTGTAGATCGGCACGCCCAGGGCACGGACCGACTCGATATAGGCATTGCTTTCCGAGGCCAGCGTCATGCCCCGCGACAGGCGGGCATAGCGCTCCCACCCATCAATGCCGACAACGATCACCAAGACCCAGAACGAGCCGGAGAAAAACGCCAGCACCGCCAGCGCAAAGATAAGGAAGGGCAGGGAGGATTGCGCATCCACAAACATCATGATCGCGTCATCGACCCAGCCTTTGAAATGCGCCGCGACGATCCCCAGGAATGAGCCCAGCACCGCGCCGATGCCGGTGCCGACAAGCGCGATCACCACCGAGATCTTGGTGCCATAGATCACCCGGCTGAGCACATCGCGGCCCAGATCGTCGGAGCCGAGGATGTAATTCCAATCGCCGCCCATAAAGACCGGCGGGTTGCGGATCTCAAAAAGATCCTGGGCCGCGTGATCATAGGGTTGCAGCAGCGGGGCAAAGATCGCGACCAGCACCACCAAGGCCAGATAGGTGCCCGCAAAAATCACGATCCAGGGCCGGTCGAGCCCGATGCGCTTCATAAAGCTCGGCGGTTTGGCAATGATTGCATCGGAGGGAGCATCGGAGGGGGCACTGGAGGGGGCGTTGTACGGGGCATCGGTCATGTCAGGCGCTCCCGCGCAAGCGAACCCGCGGGTCGAGCACGGCGTAAAGCAGATCGACCATCAGGTTGATGAGGATGATGGAGGCCGCGATCAGCAGGATGATCGTCTGCACCACCGCGTAATCGCGCGCGTTCACCGCCTGATAGAAAAGCCGCCCCATCCCCGGCCAGGCGAAGACCGTTTCGATCACCACCGTGCCCGCGATCAGCAGGCCGAACTGAAAGCCAAGCACGGTGAGCGTGGGGATCGCGGCATTGGGCAGGGCATGCCAGCGGATGCGGCGCGGCCAGGAGGCGCCCTTGGCCCGCGCCGTGCGCATATAGGATTGGCGCAGCACATCCAGCACCGAGGAGCGGGTGAACCGCGCGATCTGCGACGCCGCGGCAAGGCCCAGGGTGATGGCCGGCATGATCATATGCGCCCAGGTTTCCGAGCCCGAGGGCGGCAGCCAGCGCAGCTGCAGTGAAAAGAGGATGATCATCATAAGGCCCAGGAAGAAATTCGGCATCGAATAGCCGAAGACCGCCACCGCCATGGTCAGCCGATCGACGAGCGTGTTGCGGTTGAGCGCTGCAATCACCCCCAGCGTGACGCCCAGCGCCGCCCCGCCGGCATAGGCGACAAGGCCAAGCTGCAGGGTCTTGGGCACCCGCTCCAACACCAGGTCAAGCGCCGGGCGGAAGTCAAAGAAGCTGACCCCGAAATCTCCCTGCAAGAGAGACCCCATATAGGTGAAGTATTGCTCCCAAAGCGGGCGGTCGATGCCCCAGCGTTCGCGATAGATGTCGATGATGTATTGGGGCGTGTCATCGGGCAGCAGCACATAGGTCGGATCGCCCGAGGCGCGCAGGATCACAAAGACAAAAGTCACCACAATCCAAAGCGTTGCGACAGCGCGCAACAGCTTGAGCGAGATGAAACCGATCATAGCCCCTCCGACTTTTGTTCAGAGTTGACCGGCTCCCGCGACAGTTTCGTGTCCAGCGACGGCTGTCAAAAAAGGTTCTCACAAACTCTGCAGTTATGCAGCCCCTGCCACAATATTAGCCATGTCATACATCAATCAAAAAAATTTCATATTTTGAAGAAACAACGAAACAACATGGAGATAGTCCCGTATTCAAAATTCCTATAAATCACAGTCATTGATCTGAGATAAAAAGCGACTGCCTTTCGGGCTCACGTTGTGCTCGGAACACGGAGATCCCGCATGCGGATGTTTCTGACGTCCAGTCTTTTGGCTGGCGCCACTCTTCTGTCGGCCCTTGCGCCGGCAGCACGGGCCGATGACCGCCCGGAGCTGGTCATTGCCATGGCTGCCATGCAGCGTCTGCACCCTGCGGTTGCGGAGTCGAATTTCGACAGCCGAGTGATCAAATCGGTCATGGACGGGCTTTTGAACCGCGACTG
>JBCBKN010000071.1:0-14729 GCA_038521775.1 Pseudomonadota bacterium
ATGCGCTCGATCAGGGGCTCACCCGGCCCGCGGGCGTAAAGCTCGGGAATGCGGGCGCGCATGGCCCGGTCGCCAAAGAACCGGTCGCCCTGGTCATCGACATTGCTGCGGCCAAAGCGGTGATAATTCGCCCGGTCCTGCTGCAGGATCGCGCCCAGCGTGGTCAGCCGCACCCCGCGTGAGTTGCGCATGTCGACGGTCCCAAGCTCGGTATAGTAATACCCGATCTCCTCATGTTCCTGTGCCGCCGCACCCAGCACGGTCATCACAAGAACGGCCATCCCGGCGACCCATCGTTTCATCAATTCCTCCTTCAATGGCGTGTCTCGGCGCTCAGAAAAGCGGCGATCTCATCCGTGCGGGCGGCGGCATCGGCATAGCCCAGATCGATCAGCGCACCGACATAGCCCGGCTCGAACATCAGATAGCTCGGCAGCACGTAGGGCGGCTTCATCGCCCCCATCAGGCGCAAGAGCAGGGCAACCGTGCGCGGCATGTCGCGGATATGGGCGGCCGTCACCTCGCGCACATCCTGGCTGGGGCGCAGGGTGAGCACATCGATGCGGCGCAGGGTCTGGGCGGCGCGGCGGTCCGGCGTCATCTGGTCGAGCGTTTCGTTCACCCGCTCCAGCCGTTCCAGATCGGCATCGAGATGGTCGTTGAAGACGATGTCGAGAAGCTGCCCCGCGATGGTGCCGGTCGAGGGATAGGCGGGCTCGGCCGTCTGGGCCGGCGGCGCATCGATGGCCCCGTCGCGCCCGCCGATGACCAAAAGCCGGGCCGCGCCGAGATGGATGGCAGGCGAGAGCGGCGAGGTCTGGCGCAGTGCCCCATCGCCGAAATACCTGTCGCCCACCCGCTGGGCCGGAAAGACCAGCGGCAGCGCGGTCGAGGCCATCACATGCTCCACACCGAGCTCGACCTCCTGCCCGGTGCGGCGCGAGCGCTGCCAATGCCCCGGCGCGCCATGGGCGTCGTAAAAGGCAACCGCCTGCCCGGTGCGGTAATCCGAGGCGGTGACGGCGACCGCGCGCAGCGTGCCGTCATCGAGCGCGCCGCGCATGGCGGCAAGATCGCAGGCCTCCTCCAGCAGCTCCTTGAGCGGAGCATTGTCGAGCAGCGATTCGGGCGGGGCGACGCCCAGCCGCCCCAAAGCGGCACTGCCCGCCCAGCCGGCAAGCCGGCGCATGATCGCGCGCACATCGGTGCGGTAGACCCGCTCGCAGCTCATGCCGCGCCACATCGCCTCCAGCCGCGCGACCGCCGCCCCAAAATCCCGCGGCTGAGAGACAAGGGCGAGCGTGTTCACAGCGCCGACCGACACGCCGGTGACAATGGCAAAGGGCGCCTTGCTGCCGGGCAGGGCTTCGGCCACTGCCTTGAGCACCCCCACCTGATAGGCGCCGCGCGCGCCGCCGCCAGACAGCACAAGCCCGACCGGATTGCCGCCCGGGGCGGTCTGCACGCGATCAAGGGGATCGTGGACTGCGTCGCTCATACCCTGGTTCCCGCATGGCATTCGGCATGGATCATGTCGCGGACAACAGCACCGATGGCCAGGGCCGAAGTCAGACCCGGGCTTTCAATGCCGTAAAGCCCCACAAAGCCCGGCAGACCGTGCTGGCGCGGGCCGTCGATGCGAAAATCCGCCGCCGCCCCGCCCTGCCCGACGATCTTGGGCCGAATGCCGGCATAATCCGGCAGCAGGCGGGCCGGGTCGAGCCCGGGCCAATAGCGGCGGATGGCGTCGGCAAAGCCCTTGGCCCGGGCCGGATCGACCCTGTGATCTTCCTGGGCGACCCATTCGACATCCGGCCCGAACTTGGCGCGCCCCTGCAGATCGAGCGTCAGATGCACGCCCAGCCCGCCCGGCACCGGCACCGGGTAGATCAGCCGCGAGAAGGGCGCCGCGCCGGTCAGCGCGAAATAGCTGCCCTTGGCCAGGAAACCCTGCGGCGCGCGGTCGGTCAGCGCGCGACCCAGCGCCGGGGCGCCATGGCCGGCCGCGTTCACCAGATGGCGCGCCAGCAGCCGCATCGGCGCCGCGCCGCCCGTCTCGACCAGAACCCCGCCGGGATGCGGCGAAAGCCCCGTGACCGGCGTGCCCAGCGCGAGCATCGCGCCCGCCGCCTCGGCCTCACCCAGAAGCGACAGCATCAGCGCATGGCTGTCGAGAATGCCGGTGGAGGGCGAGTGCAGCGCGGCGGTGCAAGCCAGCTCCGGCTCCAGCGCCTGTGCCTCGGCGGCCGTGATCTCGCGCAGATCGCTCACGCCATTGGCCCGCGCGCGCGCCGCAATGCCCTGCAGGGCCGCGGCCTCTGCGGCATCGGTCGCCACGATCAGCTTGCCGCAGCGGCGATGCGGAATGCCGCGTTCGGCGCAGTACCGGTAAAGCGCCGCGCGGCCGGCCACGCATAGCTGCGCCTTCAGGCTGCCGGTCGGGTAATAGATCCCCGCATGGATCACCTCGGAATTGCGCGAGGAGATGCCGGCCCCGATCTGCCCCTCGGCCTCCAGGATCACCACCTCGCGCCCGGAACGGGCAAGCGACCGTGCCACGGCCAGCCCGACCACGCCTGCCCCGATCACCGCTGCCTCAACACTCTCCACAGCCTGTCTCCGGCACCGCCTCCCCCGCTCCTACCAAGCCTGCGGCCGCGGCGCCATATGGTGCTTGCAAATCCCGGCCGGGCCGCTAGAAGGCAGGCTTTGCGGCGCTTACACCCCTGGAGGATCGCCGCGTGTTCAAGGAGAGATACCATGGCTGAGAACCGAGTTCTCGAAGCCGTGGCGCGCGACGGAACGGGCAAAGGGGCTGCCCGCAGCGTGCGCCGCGAAGACCGGGTGCCCGGCGTGATCTATGGCGGCGGCAAGGACCCGCAGCCGATCAGCGTGAACTTCCCGGCATTGCTCAAAATGCTCAAGGCGGGGCATTTCACCTCCTCACTGCTCAATGTGAAGGTCGACGGGGCGGAAAACCGCGTGGTCTGCCGCGCCGTGCAGCGCAACCCGGTGAACGATCTGCCGATCCATGTCGATTTCCTGCGCCTGACCGAGCGCAGCCGGGTCAATCTGATGATCCCGGTGGTGTTTGAAGGGCATGAGGCATCGCCCGGGCTGAAGCGCGGCGGCACCGTGACGGTCGTGCGCCCGATGGTCGAGCTGCGGGTGACGGCCGCCAATATTCCCGATCATCTGACGGTCAAGCTCGACGGGCTGGAGATCGGCGATGTCGTGAAGATCTCGAATGTCGAGATGCCGCAGGGCTGCCGCCCGGTCATCACCGACCGCGATTTCGTGATCGCCAATCTGGCTGCGCCGTCGGGCCTGCGCTCCTCGGAGGGCGAGGATGACAACGAGGCGGCCGAGGGCTGACGACGCGGGCTGACGTGAGGGCTGATGTCGGGCGCTGATGGTGCGCCGCGGCCACGCCCGTTGAGGCAGCCTTTGCCCCGGCGGATGCGCATTCGGATGCCCATATGGGGGCTGCGCAACCAGGATCGTCTGGCCTAAGGTCTGCCGGGGCGCGACCCGCCCCGGTCTGGGAGATCAGCGATGCGTCTCTTCGTCGGGCTGGGAAATCCCGGCCGCAAACATGCCGGCCAGCGCCACAATATCGGCTTTATGGCGCTGGACCGGATCGCGGCGGATCACGGCCTGCCGCCCTGGCGCGCAAAGTTCCAGGGCGAGACGACGACCGGGCTGCTGGGCGGCACCAAGACGATGCTGCTCAAACCGATGACCTTCATGAACCTCTCCGGCCAGTCGGTGGGCGAGGCGATGCGGTTTTTCCGGATCGCGCCCCGCGATGTGGTGGTGTTTCACGACGAGCTCGACCTCGCGCCCGGCAAGCTGCGCTGCAAGACCGGCGGCGGCCATGCCGGGCATAACGGTCTGCGCTCGCTGCACCAGCATATCGGCGATGCGTATGGCCGGGTGCGGCTGGGCATCGGCCATCCGGGCAGCAAGGAGAAAGTCACCGGCCATGTTCTGGGCGATTTTGCCAAGGCCGATGCGGAGTGGCTGGAGGATCTGCTGCGCGGCATCTCGGACGGTGCGCCCGATCTGGCCGCCGGCGACAGCGCGCGCTTTATGAACCGGGTGAGCCTGCGCACCCAGCCGCCGCGCGAGGGCGCCATGCCTGCCGCACAAAAGCGAAAGACTGCCGCGCCCGGGACGCCGGAGCGGACGGCGGCCGCGGTCCCCGAGGCATCATCCGAAACACCGGCCGAGGCACCCGCGGACAGGCAGGCCGCCACACCGACCGACGAGGCGCCCGATGAGACGCCGCTGGCCAAGCTCATGCGCCGGTTCGGGGGCGGGCGGCGCTAGCTACTGGTGTTGGGGAGGCTGGAGATGGGGAGGCTCAGGCCTGCATGCGCTCGCGCGCACGTCGCTTGAGCTCGGCGATCAGCTCGTCGCGACAGGCGCGGTACACATCCGACACCGCGTTGAAGAGCGCGATATCGGCGCGGTTGTTCTGCCGGATGGTGCGCACCGTCTCGGGGTCCAGCGCCTGTTTCGACGGCTTTGACCCGGCCACCCGGAGCTTCTGTTCGCTTTGGGTTTCATACCACAAAAGCGAGGAGAGCACCCGGAAGCTCAACCCATAGAGCTTTTGCGACCCGATGAAATCAAACCGCTCAAAGGCCAGCGCCACCAGATCGTCGGGCCGTATTCCGCGACGGTCCGAAATGTAGACCGCCATCTTGTTGCTGGCCTCAAGCGAATTGGCAAAGTCTTCAAGGGTTGGAAAGGCCTTGCGGAACCCTTCGGGATTGTTGTGCAGGGGGCTGAGGCAATAGTAATACTCCGACACCACCCGCGACACCGGCTCGCGCACAAAGGTAAAGAGCCGCATATCCGAGATCTCGGCCTTCAGCGTCTCGATATTGGCATAGCGCAGATGGCCCGAAACCGACCGCACCTCGCGCGATTTGGGATCGTCGAGAAACTCGCGCACGACAGCGTCGCGCTGCGCATCGGGTTTCAGCGCCGTCTCGGCGCCCCCCGCACTGCCCATTCCGATATGCAAATTGCGATAGGGGCGCCGGTTTGCCGCAAGCTCGGCCGCCAGCGAGGATCCGGCGGTTTTCGGAATGTGCTGAAACACCCACAGATCGCCGGACCGGCCACCCGCCCGCGCCTCGTCGAGATAGGCGCGCACCCGGCCGGGCTTGAGCTGCGAAAACGTCATGCGCCCGTCACCCACCCGACGGGATCGCAGTCGAACGGGCCGCCGCGCATATGCCCGGCCTCAGGATGCGGCATCCGCATCCTTGTCCGCCGCCACGGCCGGCCGCTTGCGCGGGATGAACAGGATCCGGACCTTGCCCTCGGCCGGCTCGCGCCGCACAAACCGGCCCAGCCCGGCGATCTGCACTTCGCCCTTCTCGTCGATCTCATCGAGAACATGCTCAAAGAACCCGCGCAGCACGCGTTGGGTCGTTTTGGCGGGCACGCCGGCCCGTTCGCCCACGGTCTCGGACAATTCCAGCAGCTTCATGCGCGGGGCTCCCTGTTCCACCCAAGCGGGGTTTATCGGCCACGACTGCGATGTCAAGCACAGGCACCGGGCGCGCCCCCTTGCCAGTTCCCGCGCAGTGGGGAATGCTCAGGCTCCCTCCGGCTAGGATTGTTTTCGGGCAGATGAGTTTCAGCGCGCTTCGCAAGGGCCAGGTCGTCAGCTATATCGAAAGCCACCGGCGGGGCATCCGACGCTGGTTTTTGCACCATGTGCCAAAGACCGCCGGCTCGTCATTGGCCGATGAGTTTGCCGAGCGGCTGCCGCCTTATTGGAACCTGACCGTGGCCTATGACGCCGAAACCGGCTCGACCCATGATCAGATGGACCGGGCGGTCGAACGCTTCATCGCCGCGGGACCGCAGACCTGGCGGTCGGCCTCGGGCCATGTGATGCCGCGCCATATCGACCGGATCGCCGAGACCTGCGCGGATGTCGGCTTCATCACCTTCCTGCGCCACCCGATTGCGCGGATCGTGTCGGAATATCGCTATTGCCGGACCGAGAGCCACCCGCCCTATCGCGCCTTTATCGAGCGCTACCCGACCATTGAGGATTTCGTCGCCGACCCGCGCGAGGCCAACAAGATGAGCCTCTATCTCTTCGGCCAGCGCGATGTGAGCGTCGAGGCGGCGATGGCACGGCTTCGGACCCGCTATGCCTTTGTCGGGCTGCAGGAGCGCTATCCGCTGAGCTTTCGGATGATGTCGATCCTGATGTGGGGCGGGTCCTCGCCCCAGGCGCGCAGCCGGGTGACCTCGGAGGACAGCGAAAACCGGGTCGAGCTCACCCCCGAGCTTACCGCGCGGATCCTGGAGGCCAACGCCCTGGACCTTGCCATCTACCGCGCGGTCTTTGAGCTTTATGCCGAGATTGCCGAGGAGGCCTGGACGCTGGAGATCGACTGACGCCGGTCGCCCGTGCGCGACGGGCCTTGGTGGTCAGTTCGGCCGCGCCGCCTGGCCCGAGGCGATCTGCCGGCCCGCCCACCATTCGGCGGTTTGGCCGAGCCCATCCTCCAGACTCACCCGCGGGCGCCATCCCAGCTCCTGAAAGGCAAGCGAGATGTCGAGCACATTCTTGGCCACATCGATGCGCCGGTTGGGCTCGAACCGCAGTTTGAGCGGCTGGCCGGAGACCTCTTCGACCATGCGCGCAACCTCCAGCAGGCTGTAGCCGAGGCCCGAGCCGAGATTGATCACCGTCGCATCGCCCGCATAGTCGCAGGCGGTGACGACCGCGCGGGCCAGATCCTTGATAAAGAGGAAATCGCGCACCGTCTTGCCGTCGCCCCAGATCGTCATCGGCTCGCTGCCATAGGCGCGGCGCATCGCCATGGCCACAAAGCCCTGGCCGCTATTGGCGTTCTGACCGGCGCCATAGGGGTTAGAGATCCGCAGCGACAGCGTGCGCATGCCGCGCAGATCGCGCAAAATCCGCAGGTAATGCTCGATCGCCAGCTTCGACACGCCATAGGCGTTGCGCGGGCGGGTTGCAGTGTCTTCGGGGATCGGCGTGGGCGAATCGACGCCATAGACCGTGCCGCCCGAGCTTGCGAAGACGAAGTTCTGAACGCCCGCCTCCTGCGAAAGCTCCGCAATGCGGATCGTCAGCCGGACCTGGTTGGCAATCTCTGCGGCCAGATCGGCATTCGATGTGGCGGGCAGGCTGTTGGGGGCCAGGCAGATCACCGCATCGGCGCCCTCAAGGGCCGCTTTCACGAATTCCTCATCGCGCAGCTGCCCACAGCGGAAATCCAGCCGGTTGTGGCGCGTGAGGCCCGTCGACAGGCCATCGACCGAATCCACCGCCGTCACGACATGCCCGCGCGACAGGCATTCGTTGACCACATGCCGGCCGATGAATCCGGCGGCACCAAGCACACAGGCCCGCAGGCTGCCTTTTTCAATCATGGTGTCGCCTTACCTCGCGTCGGAAGCGGCGGATTTTTGGCGCCGTTGCCCCTCGCCAGCGCGCAACCTAGCACAAGCTGTGGGCAGCTCAACAGAGTTTCGGTGAATAAATGATTGCAGAACGAGCAGTTTCCCGCGGTTGCGGCAAGTTTGCAGTTGCCGTGACGTCTTGCCTGGCTAGGGTCGCACCGGGCCGACTCGCTCACCAGCAGGCCGGACCCGCCAAAGACCAGCCCAGCCTGATGCGGAGTGGCGTATGCAGACCGACCGGGTCGTCGATCCGACGCGTTTCGATGCCGCCTTCTACCTGTCGGAATACCCCGATGTGGCGCGCAGCGGGCTGGATCCGGAAACCCATTACCGCACCCGGGGCTGGCGCGAGGGCCGCGACCCGTCGCCGTTCTTTTCGACCGATTTCTACCTCGAGACCTATGCCGATATCCGCGCGGCCGGCATCGAGCCGCTGGCCCATTATGCCGCGCATGGGCGCGAGGAGGGGCGCGCGATCAGCCCGTCGCGCAGTCTGCATGGCGCGGTTCTGGCCCGGTTGGACGCGCTGCTGGCGGCCGAGCCCGTGCCCGCCCCATTGCCCGAGGGCGATGCCGATCTGCTGATGGGCAGCCGCTTTTTTCATGCCGCGCATTACGCGCGGGTCAGCGGGCAAACCGGGTCTCGCGACGCGCTGATCGCCGGGTATCTGGCCCGGCCGCCGGCCGAGCGCCCTGCCACACATCCGCAGTTTTGCGCCGCGTTCTACCGCGAGACCTATCTGAGCGACGCGCCAGAGACCGATCCGCTGATCGATTACCTGCGCATCGGTCGGGCCCGCAACCGCTACGCCACGCCCCTGGCCGTTGCCCGCGATGCCGGGCTGATCACGGCAGGGTCCGGCTTCGACACGCGGGTTTACGCGCGCAGCCTGCCCGGGGCGCCCCGCTTTGACGATGCGGTGCGGGATTATCTGCTGCACGGGCAGGAACGCGGCGCGATCCCCGCGGCGGGGTTTGACGCCGATTTTGTCGCCCGAACCTATCTGAGGCCGCGCGACATTGCCTGCGCCCCCTATGCCTTTTACCTGCGCAACCGCACGCGGCCCTGGATCTTTGCCAGCCTGGCCGAGCTGTTTCCGGCCTATTGCGAGATCGTACAAGCCCGGCTGTTCGATCCGGCCTATTACACCGAGGTCGCGCAGATCGATCCGGCGCTCATCGATCCGGCGCTGCATTATCTGCTGCGCGGTGTGCCGGCGGGTCTGCCCTGCGGGCCCGAGTTTCACACCGGGTACTATCTGCAGCGGCATCCCGACATCGCCGCGGCCCGCATCAACCCGCTGGTGCATTTCGAACAGCACGGGGCGGGCGAGGGGCGGGTCGCCGTGCCGCCCATGGGCAGCGCCCGCATCGCCAGGGGCGGCGCGTCAATCCCGGCCGTCGATGCGGCGAGCGCCCGGCCCCGGGCCATCGTCGTGTCGCATGAGGCGAGCATGACCGGCGCCCCGATCGTTGCGCTGAATGTGGCCCGCGGCCTTGCGCAGGACCATGAGGTCATCGTCTGGCTGGGCAAGGAGGGGCCGCTGAGCGCGGAGTTTGCCGCATGCGCGTCGCGGGTCATCCACGGCATCCCACCGGTGGGCGATGCGCTGGGCCTGCTTGCGACGCTCACCTCCGACGGGCCGATCGATCTTGCCATCGTCAACTCGGCGCTCAGCGGTGCGGCGCTTGAGCCGCTGCAGCGCGCCGGCATCCCGGCGATCCTGCTGGTCCATGATTTTGCCACCTATGTCTATCCGCGGGGCACACTGTCGCGCCTGGTTCTGAACGCCCCGGTCAGCGTCTTTCCCGCCCGGGTCGTGGCCGAGGCCCAGGCTGAGGAGCTGAGCCTTCTGGGCGCCCCCGCCCCGCCGCCCGGGGTGCAGATCGCGCATCAGGGCTGGAACGGTGCGGCGCAGACCGAGCGTGCGACCCTGGACACAGCCGCGATTCGCCGGATCATCGGCGCGCCCGAGGGCGGCGGGCAGCGCATCCTCTTTGGCGGCGGCTGGGTGCAGCCGCGCAAGGGCGTCGATCTTTTCGTGCAGACCGCAGCCCGGCTGGCCCGCGAGAGCGCGCAGGACTGGCGCTTTGTCTGGGTGGGCGGGAATTACCGCCCCGACAGCGACATGCTGCTCTCGGTCTATCTTGCCGATCATGTCGCCCGGGCCGGGCTGGCGGGGCGGTTCTTCTTTTTTGACGAGCAGCCGGATCTGGAGCCGTTCTGGGAGCTTGCGGATATCTTCCTGCTCTCCTCCCGGCTCGATCCCTATCCGAACATCGCGCTGGACGCGCTGATGCGCGATGTGCCGGTGGTGTGTTTCGACGGCGCGACGGGCATTGCCGAGCTCGCGGATGAGTTCGGTTTTGCGGTGCGCCCGGTGCCGCTTGCCGACCCGGCCGAGGCCGCCGATGCCATCACCGATCTGGCCGCCCGGCCCGCGGCGCTGGCCGGCGCATTTGCCGAGGCGCGGCCCCGACTGGCCCATGAGCTCTCCTTTGAGGCCTATATCGACCGGCTGCTCGCCCTGGCCGAGACGGCGCGGGCCGAGACGCAGGCGCGGGCCGACCGCGTGGAGCTCCTGGCCGCGCGTCCGATGGCCGAGCTGCGCACAGCCCTGGCCACCACGCCATCCTGGGCGCGCATCGCGCCGATCGACACGCCGCATGCCATGGCGTTGAGCATTGCAGCGCTGAGCGCGGCGGGGGGACCGGTGGCACCCATCGCGGCCTCTCCCGGCACGCCCTTGGAGCTCTACCCTGCGCATGATCCGCTGTTGCGGCTGGGCGGTCGCTGCGTCGGCACAGCGCCGGAGCCGGGCCGATGGACCGTACATCTGCATCTTCCCCCCGGGGCCAGCCTGCCGGAGGCTGTGGAGCGGCTGGCCGAACTGGCCTCCGTGCAGCTCAGCTCCCCCCTCGGCGCCCTGGCAGAAGAAACGCTGGGCCCGCTGCCCGACGGGGTCGCGCTGCTGGGCGAGCCGCTGCGCGACGCGCAGGTCGCGCTTGCCCATGTGGTTGCGCGCGCGGGGGAGGGCTGGATCACCCATGCCGATCTCGCCACCGTGCCCGAAGCGCTGCTCGCCGATCTTCTGGACCCCGATCTTGCCACCGCCGCGATGGCCGAGGCAGATGCGGATGAGGGGGATGAGGGGGCACAGCACGGCGACGCGAGGGTGGCGCTGGTCCTGCCGGGCGGCCACCCGCAGCTTTGCCCGCACCGCGCTGAGACCCTGCACCGCGCCGAGACCCTGCACAGCGCCGCGACCCTGCACGGCGCCGAGACCCTGCACCGCACACAGGGCGGTACCGCGGTGCCGCGGCCGATTGCGCCTGCCTTTGCCGGGCATCACCGGGCCGAGACGCTGCGGGCGTTTCTGCGGGCGTTTCTCGACAGCGACGCCGCGCGCGGCCCCCAGCACCCCACCATCGCCGCGCTTTCAGAGCTGGAACGCGCCGCCCTGCTGGCGCTTGCCCAGGGCACCTGGCTGCAGGCACAGGGGCTCGCGACGCTTCTGCATTTCGGGACCGATGCGGATGTGGTCGAGCCGCCAGCCATGGGCTCGGAGCTGGGCATGCTGACCCGCCCCCCGCCGCCGCTTGGTGCCACCGCGCTCTGCCCGATTGCCGGCCTCTCCGTGCCGCGCAGGGCCCCGGCACCCTTTTCGGAACGGCTCAAACGGCTGCTGCGCTTTGGCTGAGGCGGACCCGCAGCGCCAGCCCGGCCAGCCCGGCGCAGGCGCTCAACGATAGCGCGGATTGACCAGCCTGCTGCGGCGCCGCCGGGCCATATAGAAGCCCAGGATCGCGGCAACCGAGCTGATCGACCACACATAGATCAGCTCGACAAAGGCGGCCTGATAGGCCCCGAACACGCCCGAACGCATGCTCGCCGTGACATGCACAAGCGGGTTGAACCAGAGCATGCCCTGAAAGACCGGCGGGGCTTCCTCATAAAGAAACAAGATCGCCGAGATGATGAAAAGCGGCGTGGTCATGATCGTCCAGAACCGCTCCCATGTCGGGAAAAAGCCGATCAGCACGCAATTGACCGACCCCACCCCCAGCCCCAGAAACGCCGCCGTCAGCAGCGCCAGCGCCATCTTGGCGAGATCGAGATTGACCGGCGTGTCGGTCGATTGGATCGCGCCGGTCAGGATGACCGTGGTGATCACGATCTGGGTGAGAAAGCCCAGCAGCGCGCGCGAGAGCATCGCGTCGACCGGCGTCACCGCCGGATATTGCATCAGCGCCCGATTGACCTTGACCGCCCCCATCACGTCGTTCTGGATCATCAGATACATGTGAAAGGGCAGATAGCCGGTGGTGTAGAACAGGATGAAGCTGTTGCCCAGCGACGGGGTGCGGAACATCAGCGCAAAGACAAAGGACATCACCAGAATCTGCAGCGACGGGGTCGCCACCGCCCAGATATAGCCGCCCGAGCCGCGGCTGTAGCGCGTGGCGGTTTCGCGCGCGATCAGGGCAAACAGCACCCGCAGGAACTGAAACCGCGGCGGGCCCGGGATGGCCGGCTCGATCGCCGCCTCGGCATCGCTGTCGCGCAGTGCCATGATGCCCGCTCCCGATCCTCATCTTGCGACGGCCCGGACGCGCGCCCGGCCCAATTCGCGCTTAGCCAAGCACGCCCACAATTGCAATTCCCGGCGCAGACGCGCATAAGCAGGCCGAAACCGCGATAGGAGCGCGCAGGGTTTGTCTGACCCCAAAAGACGCCGCCATCCCGACCCCGAGGCGGCGGATCCCGGACCGCCCACGGACATGGACCCGGCAGACGCCGTGGAGGCGGCGCCGCACGCAGCGGACGCGCCCTCGGCAGCGCCCGACAGCCCTGGCCCGGATGCCCAGACCGATGCTGCGGAACGCGAAACGGTTCAGGAGGTGGTGGAATCGCGCGTCATCAGCCGCCGGGCGGAGCGGCTGCGCGAGATCGAGACCCGGCGGCGCGAGCGGCGGCGCAAGATGGCCGATGGCAGCAAGCGGGCCGAGCGGCTGCGCGAGATCGAGACCCGCAGGGAGGCGCGCCGCGCCGAGATCGAGGTCGAGCGCGCCCAGCGCCAGGCCGAGTTTGAAGATTTCGATGACGATCCGGCCGAAGACGCGCAAACCGTCGATGACCCTGGCCAGGGCGGCGTTGATGCCGCCGCGCCGGCAGGCGGCCTGAGCGTCATTCCGGCCCCGCAGACCCAGGCCGACGCGCTCCCCGCACAGATCGACGGCGACACAGCGCTTGCCAGCCCGCCGCCGGGTGGTCCGCCCGCTGGCCCGGCCGTGAAGGTTACGCCGATCGCGGCACCCCGGCAGGGCCGCGCCCATATCGCCGGGCGCCGGTCGCGCTGGCCGCTGGTGCTGAGCTTTCTGCTGATGGTCGGCCTGCCCGGCGGCGCGGCGCTGCATTACCTCTACACCGTCGCGGTCGACCGCTTTCACTCCACGGCGGCGTTTTCGGTGCGCTCCGAGGAGGCCGCCTCGATGCCCGATCTGGCGCTGCCGATCCCGGTGCCGGGCATTGGCGGCACGCCCGATGCCGATATTCTCAACGAGTTCATCCGCAGCCAGCAGCTGGTCGAACGGCTCGATGCCGAGCTTGGCCTGCGGGCGATGTACAACCGCGCGCCCGAGGATTGGGTGTTTGCGCTGGGCGAGGACCGCTCGATCGAGGAGCTGGTCGATCACTGGCGCTATATGGTCGATGTGAAATACGACATCACCACCTCGATCATCGAGCTCACCGTGCACGCCTTTACGCCCGAGGATGCGCAAACGATCGCCCAGGCGGTGCTGCGCGAGAGCACGGCCCTGGTCAACAGCCTGAGCCAGCAGGCGCGCGAGGATCGGATCGGCTTTGCCAAGACCGATCTTGACGAGGCCGAAGCCCGGCTCAAGGAAATCCGCCTGGCGCTGCGGCGCTTTCGAAACGAGAACCAGACCGCCGATCCGACCCAGGATGTCGAGGTGCAGATGGGCGTGATCAACGCGCTGCAGCAGCAGCTGGCCGAGGCGCTGATCGACCGCTCGACCATTCTCGATGTCTCGCGGCCGAATGACCCCAGGGTGGCGGAGCTCGAACGGCGGATCCGTGCCATCGAGGCCCAGATCGAGCTTGAAAAGGACAAGCTCGGCTCGCAGACCGACGAACGCGCCCTGGCCGACCGGATCGGCGCGTTTGAAGAGCTCAGCACCGATCTCGATTTTGCCGAGGAATCCTACACCATTGCCAAGGCCGCCTTCGACGAGGCGCGGATCGAGGCGCGGCGGCAGACCCGCTACATCGCCGCCCATATCGAGCCGACCCTGTCGCAGGCCCCGCAATATCCCGAGCGGGCGCTGATCGCCACGCTGCTTCTGGGCGCGCTGATCACAATCTGGGGCCTCTCGATGCTGGTCTGGTACAACGTCCACGACCGGCGCTGACGCCCGATCCCGCGACACATCCCGCACCACACCCGCCGCGCATCAGAAAGCGCTTGCCGCGCGGCCGGATCGCCGGGTCAGTCCAGGCCCCGGCGCCGCGTCTGGGACGGCCGCTCGCCCAGCTTGCGCAGATAGGCACCGGAAAAGGCGGACGGGTCGGCAAAGCCGGTCTCGGCGGCAATCGCCGCGATGCTGCGCCGGGTCTCGCGCAAGAGATGCATCGCGTGGCCCAGGCGCAGGTCGAGGTAGTGGGCCTTCGGCGCGACCCCCAGCGCGGCGCGAAACAGCGCCTGCAGATGCCGGGGCGAGACACCGGCGCGCCGGGCGATCTCGGCCATGCTCAAGGGCTCGGCCAGATTGCCCTCCATCAGACGAATTGCTGCTGCCACCCGCGCATCCCCGATACGGGTCTCTCCAGCAGGGGCCTCTCCGGCATGCCTCGCTCCGGTCGCTCCGGCACGGGTCTCTCCAAGGGGTGCATGGCCAAGGGCCGCAGGGGCCATCCCGCCGCCATGGGCCGGGCGATCCCCCCGCATGGCGCTGGAACCCGACGGGTGTTGAGGCGCCGTCACCCCAACCGCCCCTGGGCCAAGCGCCGCGGGCGGCACGTAGTCGAAAAGCCGCGCCAGCGCCAGCGCGGTGGTCAGACCCTGCCGCAGCCGCACAAGCTCGATCATCATGTCGAGGGTCGAGGCCGCACCCGCGGCGGTAAAACGCGGCCCGTCCAGGACGAAACGCCGCGCCACGACCTCGATCTCGGGATGCGCCGCGGCCAGCATCGCAAGATCCTCCCAATGGGTGGTCGCGCGGCGCCCCTCCAACAGCCCC
>JBCBKN010000072.1:0-14574 GCA_038521775.1 Pseudomonadota bacterium
CTCCTGCGCGATGCGCCGATCCATCCAGATGCGGATTGCGTGATAGAGAATGTAGCCAAAGAAGGCCGTGTCCAGAACGTCCTGCAGGATGTTCCAGATCGAGCTTTCGTCAAAGATCGATGGTCCGATCCAGGCCCGGATCATGATGAAGCCGCCGACCCCGAGCGCAAAGAGCGAGGCTGCGCGATGGGCGAGATCCTCAAAGCTGGTCATCCCGCGGCGGGGAATGCGCGGCGGCGGACCGGCCTCGACCTCTTCGCTGCTGAAATCGCCCTCGGGGGGCGGTGCCCGGCGCACAGGCGCGACACGGCCGCCCCCGCCCTCCTCATCGCCGTCATTGTCCACATCGGCGGCATCCCCGGCAATGTCGGACGAGGCGGTGTGGGCCATTGTCTCGCGGGCCAGGCGCTGCTCTTCCGCGACAGCCGCCGCTGCCGCCGCGGCATTGACGCGCGCGCGGGCGCGGGCGCGTTCAAAGACCAGTTCGACCAGAAAGCTCAGGATCGCATAGATGACGATCGAGACCAAAAACACCGAATAGGCCGCTGCAAGCCCGGTCGGCGATTGCAGCCCCATCACCAGATCGAAGCTCTGCTCGGCCCAAACAAAGATCATGTAGATGATGACCGCGGGCATCCACAGGGTCGAGCCGGCCACGGTGATCCATGAGCTGTCGGCCTTGCTGCGCCCAGCCAACACCGCGCCGGTGATCGCACGGCGGTTGCGCACGATGAGCAGCAAAAAGAAGGCCGTGGTCACAGTGCCCGCCACGAATTTCAAGAATGCCACAATCTCGGCCTTGACCTCGATCATGTCGAGCCAGACGCCAACGGCCATGGTGAAGATGCCGATCATCGTCCCGATCGAAAAATACCGGTACATGTAGATCGCATCGCCATCCGAGATATAGGGCACGCGGTAATTGGGCAGATAGGGCGAGATGATCATCCGCCAGGTCGTGTCGATCAGCACATAGGCAAAGAACGCGCCCATGATGGTAAAGCCGGTCTGAACCGTGGGCGGGTGATCCTCGAAAAACGGCGTGCCGATCGCAACAGCCGTCAAAAGGGTCACCACGATGACGGCCACGGTGATGCCGACGCGCGTGGCCAGCACCGGCAGCTTTTGGATCAGACCTTGCGGGTTGGGACGCTGCAGCCCCACCATGATCGGCCGGCCGGCATAGATGGCCAGGATAATCCCGGCACCGCGGCCGATGATCAAAAGGATCAGCACAAAGATCGCGACGCCGACAAAATAGGTCGGATCGCCGCTGGGCGATTTTTCCGACATGGCCGCGCCGATCTCGCGAAATGTGTCGGGCACGCTGTCGACGATGCGGCGCAGGCGTTGCTGGAAGATGTCGACCTGACGTGTCGCTGTGTCGATCATCGCATTGGGCGAGAGATCCTGAATGCGGCCATAGGCCTCAAGATCCGGCGCCGCAGGCGCGGCCGCGGGCGTCTCGGCATCGGTCTCGGCGTCGGTCTCGGCCTCGTCGTCCTGGGTGAGCGTCAGCGTGCCATAATCGGTGATCGATTGCGCCTGTACGGGCGATGACAGGGCAAGGGCCAAGAGCCCCAGCAGACCGGCAAGAAGAAGCCCTGCACCCGCCAGCGGCCGACCGGCGCCACGCCGCCGCAGCGCTCGGGCCCGGCGCAGCGCTGCCCTGTCCAGGCCCGGGCTGTCATCCTGCTGTGACATGTTGCTTTGCACTCCTTTGCCCGGCACGGCCGCGCATCTCGATACATCAGAATAGTTCGTCCGAGCCGAGGTGAAAAGGTCACAGACGGTAAGATGTTGCGGCGCGGCCTGCGATATGGCCGCTTCCGGCGTCGCAGTGACACGTGTTTGGGGTTTCGCCGGCATCGCTCGGCTCCTATAGTCGGTCCGGGATGGGACAGGCGCAAAAATAGCGCGGATGATGCGGACCGAAGAACGGACCGGAAGAGGGGGCGCAGGATGATTGCACGCCGGGTCCTTCTTTACAGCCATGACACGTTCGGCCTGGGTCATATTCGCCGCACTCGCACCATCGCTCAGGCGCTCGTTCAGGCGGACCCGCATCTGGCGGCCTTGATTGTCACGGGCTCGCCCGTGGCCGGGCGGTTCGTTTTTCCGGCCAATGTCGATCATGTGCGGCTGCCGGGCGTCGTCAAACAGGCCGATGGCAGTTACGGCACCCACAATCTGGGCATACCCATCGACGAGACGGTGCTGCTGCGCAGCGAGATCCTTTCTGCCTCGGATCGGGCGTTTCTGCCCGATATGGTGATCGTCGACAAGGAAGCCTGGGGCTTTCGCAACGAGTTGTCCGATATGCTGGGCGCGGCCCGATCCCGCGGCGCGCGCATTGTGCTTGGTCTGCGCGACGTCCTTGACGCGCCCGATGTGGTGCGGGCCGAATGGACGCGCAAGGGGCATATCGAGGCGATCGAGCGCTTTTACGACGAAATCTGGGTGTATGGCCTGCCGGAGATCTCGCGCCCCTTGGACGGTCTGGGCCTGTCGCAGCGCTGGCAGCGCGAGGGGCGGATCATCCATACCGGGTATCTGCGCCGGCATGTGCCGGGGCGCAGCCGGCCGGGCCGGGCCCATCGCGACCCCTATATCCTGGTCACGGCCGGCGGTGGCGGCGATGGGGAGCGGCTGGTCGACTGGGTGCTCTCGGCCTATGAGGCCGATCCGACGCTGTCGCCGCGTGCCGTTCTGGTTTATGGCCCGTTTCTGGCGCATGAACACCGGGCCGAGTTCGACCGCCGCGCCACGGCGCTGGGAAAACGGGTGCAGGTGCTGAGCTTTGACAGCAAGCTTGAGCGCTGGATGAAATACGCCACCGGCATCGTGGCCATGTGCGGCTACAACACGTTTTGCGAGATCCTGTCCTTTGACAAACCCGCCATTGTCGCGCCGCGCAATGTGCCGCGCGAGGAGCAGCTGATCCGCGCACGCTCGGCCGATGCGCTGGGGCTGATGAAGCTGCTGGACGAGACGAAGACCGGCCGCGACCCCCAGGTCATGGCCGCCGCGATCCGGGGGCTGCCCGATCAGCCCCTGCCCTCGCAAAACGCGCTGCCCGGCATGCTCGACGGGCTGGAGGTGATCGCCGAGCGGGTGCGCACCGGTCAGGGCTGGCGCCTGCCCAGGGCCGGTGAATAGCCATGCCCCCGGCCGACAGGCCCGCCAGCGGCCCGGCCCTGGCGGTGGTGGTCAAGGGCTATCCCCGGCTTTCGGAGACCTTCATTGCGCAGGAGCTGCTGGCGCTGCAATCGCGCGGTCTGCGCTTTGACATCTGGTCGCTGCGCGCGCCCTATGACGATGTCGAACATCCCATGCATGCGCAGATCACCGCACCGCGGCGCTATCTGCCGGACTATCTGCGCGATGCGCCGCTGCGGGTGCTGCGCGGCTGGCGGCAGGCCCGGCGGATGCCGGGGTTTCGCACCGCCCAGGCCGCCTGGCGCGCGGATTTTGCCCGTGATCGCAGCCGCAACCGGGTTCGCCGCTGGGGCCAGGCGCTGGTTCTTGCCGCCGAGCTGCCGGCGGAAACCCGCTTTCTCTACGCGCATTTCCTGCACACCCCGGCCTCGGTGACGCGCTATGCCGCGCTGATCCGGGGCATCGGCTGGGGCGTCTCGGCCCACGCCAAGGACATTTGGACGATCCCGGATTGGGAAAAGCGCGACAAGCTCGCCGATGCGGCCTTCGCGGTCACCTGCACGGCCAGCGGCGCGGCGCATCTGGCCGGGCTCGCCCCCACGCCCGGGCGGGTGGATCTGGCCTATCACGGGCTCGATCTGGCGCGCTTCCCGCCGCCGCCCGACCGCGAGGTGTCGGGGGTGCTGCGGCTGCTCTCGGTGGGTCGGCTGGTCGCCAAAAAGGGCTATCCCGACCTGATCGACGCGCTGGCGCGTTTGCCCCAGACGCTGGACTGGCGGTTCACGCATATCGGCGGCGGCCCGCAAAAGGAGATGCTTGTCGCGCGCGCCGCCGCCGCGGGGCTGACAGGACGGATCACCTGGATGGGAAAACGCGACCAGGCCGAGGTGATTGCCGCCCTGCGGGAGGCCGATCTCTTCATTCTGCCCTCGCGCATTGCAGCCGATGGCGACCGCGACGGGCTGCCCAATGTGCTGATGGAGGCGGCAAGCCAGCGCCTGCCGATCCTTTCGACCGCGGTTTCGGCGATCCCGGAATTTCTGGAGGATGGCGTGCATGGCCGCCTGGTTGCCCCCGACGATCCGGGCGCGCTGGCCCAGGCCATCACGGCCATGGCCGCCGATCCCGACGGCAGGGCGCGCCTGGCCGAGGCCGCGTTTGACCGCCTGGGGAGCGAGTTCGGCATGCACCGGGGCATCGATCTGCTGGAAAAACGCTTGCGCGCGGGGCTGGGCTCTGAAGAGAGCGAGGGGAAGGGCGCGGAGACGCCGCCTGCCAGTGCCGCGGCCGTTTCAGCCACGCCGTGACGCACGCATTGCGCCGCATCGCCTTTTACGCGCCGCTCAAACCGCCCGACCATCCCACACCCTCGGGCGACCGGCAGATCGCGCGGCTTTTTCTGGAGGCCCTGCGCCGCGCAGGGTTCGAACCGGTCGTTGCCTCGCAGCTGCGGCTGCGTGAGCCCGATGGCACCCCCACGGCCCAGGCAGAGCTGTCGGAGGCGGCCCTCGCCGAGGCAGACCGCCTCATCGGGGCCTGGCAATCCGCCCCGCCGCAGCTCTGGTTCACCTATCACTGCTATTGGAAAGCGCCGGATCTGATCGGTCCCAGGGTCAGCGCAGCGCTCGGCATTCCGTATGTGATTGCCGAGCCCAGCCACACGCCGTCGCGCCTGACAGGCAAATGGGCGGGCTTTGCCGCGCAGGCGCTGTCGGCGATCCTGCAGGCCGATCGGCTGATCGTCACCAAGCCGCGCGACATGACCGCATTGCGCCGCATTGCCAGTGAGGGCCAGATTGCGCCGCTGCCGCCTTTCGTGGACCCCGGGGCGGATCCGTCCCCCCATCGGCGCGGGTCCGCGCTGCGGCTGCTGACCGTGGGAATGATGCGCCCCGGCGACAAGCTTGCCTCCTACCGCGCCCTGGCCGAGGCACTGGCCCATCTCGACCGGCCCTGGAGCCTGACGGTTGTCGGCGACGGGCCGGCGCGCGGCGATGTCGGCGCGGCCCTGGCCCCGTTCCCGGACATCCGGTTTGCGGGCGCGCTGGGGCCGGATGCGCTGCGCGCTCTTTACGAGACGCATGATGTGATGCTGTGGCCAGGCAATGGGGAGGGGATCGGCATGGTCTATCTGGAGGCGCAGGCCGCGGGCTGCCCGGCGCTGGCGGCGGCGCATCCCGGCCCCGCGGCGGTGCTGGCAACGGCGGATTTGCCCGCGCCGGGCGATGCGCGCGGCTTTGCCAAGGCGGCCCTGGCGCTGGCCCGTGACCCGCAGGCGCGTCGGCGGGCGCGCCAGTTTGTGACCGCGCGGCACGACCTCGCTGCCGCAGCCACGCGTCTTGGCGCCATTCTCACCCCGCTCCTGTCGCGGTCCGCGCCATGACCCGGATCGCGCTGCTGCGCCATTTTCCCACCGACTGGAATGCGGCGGGTCGGCTGCAGGGGCGGCGCGACATCCCGCTTTCGGCGGCCGGGCGCGCCGATCTAGCGCAGCATCGCCTGCCGGAGGGGTGGGCGGGGTGCCCGGTTGTCTCAAGCCCCCTGGCCCGCGCCCGCGAAACCGCCCAGGCGCTTGGCGGCGGGCCGGTCCGGCTCGATGACAGGCTTATCGAGATAGATTTCGGGCAATGGGAGGGCCGCACGGCTCCGGAGCTGGAGCGCGACCCGCAGGCCCGGTACCGGCCGCTCGAAGATTGGGGCTGGGAGTTCGCGCCGCCCGGCGGTGAAAGCCCGGCTGCCCTGGCCACGCGGCTATGCGCCTGCCTGGCCGAGCTCGACGGGCCGACCCTGGTCGTCACCCATCGCGGCGTCATCCGCTGTGCCCTGGCGCTCGCGTCGGGCTGGGGCTATCGCGGGCCACAGCCCTTTCGGATCAAACGCGCCAGCCTGCACCCGATCCGTCTGGGAAGGGACGGCACGCCCGTTGCCTTCGACCCGCCCGAGCGGCTTGCCCTGCGACAGGCCGGAGACATGCCGGGGTGACGCCGCGCATCCTGATCGCGGTCACCCACCTGATGGGCTCGGGGCATCTGGTGCGCATGGCCGCCCTCGCCCGCACACTGACGGCCGCCGGTGCCGATGTCCGGCTGCTGGCCGGCGGACGGCCGATTGCCCATCTCGATCTTTCGGATCTGGCGGTGACCTGGCTGCCGCCGGTGGCCTCGGACGGGCTCGATTATGCCCGCCTGCTGGACGCGGAGGGCGCCGCCGTCACCCCGGCCTATCTTGCGCGGCGCCGCGCTTCGGCCCTGGCCGAACTTGCGCGCGTCGATCCGCATATCCTGGTGACCGAGACCTGGCCTCTGGGGCGCGGCGCACTGCGGGAAGAGTACACGGCCTTGGCCGCCGCGGCGCGGGCTGGCGGCGCGCAGCTCTGGGCCTCGCTGCGCGACATCCCCGAGCCGCCCTCACCCAAAAAGGCCGCGCGGGCAAAGGCGGCCCTTGCCGCGTTTGACGGTCTCATCATCCATGGTGACCGGCGGATCTACGACCTGACCAGCGAATGGTCTCTGCCGGGCGGGTTGGGCCTTCACTATGCCGGGCTCATCGCAGCACCCCTGCCGGCCCAGCTCCCCAGCGAGGAGGTGCTGGTTTCGGTGGGCGGCGGCGCCATCGGGCGCGGGCTTTTGGTATGCGCAGCGGCGGCCGCGGGTCTTTCCGCGCGCCCCTGGCGCCTGCTGGTCGGCGGTGCCGATGCCGCGGCCTTCGCCCGCAGCCTGCCGGGCCCGGCCAGGGCCGAGCCGGCCCGGGCCGATTACCGCGCACGGCTCGGCGGGGCCGCGGCCTCGGTCTCGCTTGCCGGGTACAACACGGTGGCGGATTTGCTCCAATGCGCGACGCCCGCCGTGGTTCTACCGATGGCCGAAGGGGGCGAGCGCGAGCAGATCATGCGCGGGGCGGCCCTGGCCGGTCTGGGGCTTTCGGTTCTCGATGCCGCGATGCTGACGCCAAAGGCCCTCAACCGGGCCGTCGAGGACAGCATCGCGTCCGGCCCGCGCCCCGCCACCGGCCTTCCGCTCGACGGCGCAAGACGCGCCGCGCACCTCTTGATCGATGCGGCTGCCGCTCGCGGAGGGTGACCGCCGGCCGCAAGGCCGCGCACCCGACCGGGGCCGCGGGGGCTCGATGCCCCCAAGGGCCCGCCCCCCGGTCAGGCCTCAGGAATAGGGATCGAGCGCGTCGCGGATCCCGTCGCCCAGAAAGTTATAGGCCAGCACCACCAGGATCACCGGTGCCAGCGGCCACAGCACCCAGGGCGTCACCGTGATCGCCCCCTGCCCCAGGGTCAGCGCATCGTTGAGCATCAGCCCCCAGCTCACCGCCGGGGGGCGCAGGCCCAGCCCCAGAAAGCTCAGCGCCGTCTCACCCAAAATCATCGCCGGGATCGACAAGGTCGCACTCGCCACCAGATGGCTCATGAAATTGGGCATCATATGCGCCCCGATGATCCGCGGCGTCGAGGCCCCCATCAGCTCGGCCGCGCGCACATATTCCTCCTCGCGCAGTGCCAGAAATTTCGAGCGCACTGCCCGGGCAAGCCCCGGCCAGTCCAAAAGGCCCAGAATGATCGAGATTACGAAAAACACCGCCACCGGACCCCAATTGGCCGGGATCGCGGCCGACAGCGCCAGCCAGATCGGCAGCTCCGGCAGGCTGCGGATGATCTCGATGGCGCGCTGCACCGCCGCGTCGACCAGCCCGCCGAAATAGCCCGCAATCCCGCCCAGCACCATGCCGATGGCAAAGGAGATGAAGACCCCGATCAGCCCGATGGTCATCGACAGCCGCGCCGAATGCATCAGCCGGCTCAGCACATCCCGCCCCAGCCGGTCGGTGCCCAGCGGAAAGAAGGTCCCCCCCTCAGGCGGGCAGATCAGATGATTGTCGCTCTGCCACAGGCCCAGAAACGAATAGGGCTGCCCGCAGCTGGCCAGAAACCGCACCGCCTGCCGGGCGTCGTAATCGGTCTCGTAAACCCATTGAAAGGTCTCCATGTCCCGCGTCGCCACGCTGGGATAGACCACCAGAAACCCGCCATCGAACAGCCCCACCGCCTGGGGCGGGGCCGACAGGAACTCGTCATTGCGCACATTCTGCCCATAAGGCGCGAGGAAATCGACAAAGGGCAGCTGGATGTAGATCGCCAGCAAAAAAAGCCCTGAAATCACCGCCAGCCGGTTGCGCGAAAAGCGCCGCCAGACCAGCACCCAGGTCGAGGCGTCAAGATCCTTGCGCTCGATCACCTGGCGGTCGGCCTCGGCGTCATAGGCGCTGTCGGCGACGACATGGCGGTCCGGATCGAACCGGCCCGGGGACGGGGTGTCTTGGTCTGGCGTTGTATCGGTCATCAGCGGGCCCGGGCCGAGTAGCGGATGCGCGGATCGAGCACCGCAAGCAGGATGTCAGAGATTAGCATGCCGACAAGCGTCAGCACCGAGGCAAAAAGCAAAATGAAGCCCGACAGGAAGTAATCCTGCGCGCGCAGGCTTTGCAGCAGGATCGGACCCACCGTCTGCAGCCCCATCACGACCGAGACGATCACCGAGCCCGAGACGAGCTGCGGCAAGAGGTTGCCGATATCGGCCACAAACGGGTTGAGCGCCATGCGCAGCGGATATTTCACCACCGCGCGCCCCGGCGTCAGGCCTTTTGCAGCGGCGGTCACGACATAGGGTTTGCCCAGCTCGTCGAGCAGATTGGCGCGCAGCCGCCGCACCATTGCCGCCATGCCCGAGGTGCCGATCACGATCACCGGCACGAGGAGATGCAGGAGGATGTCGCCCAGCTTGGCCCAGCTCATCGGCTCGCCCGAGAACTCGCGGCTCATCATGCCCCCGACCGGCAGGCCGAACCATTGCGCGCCGTAATTGTAAAGCACCAGCGCGAGCAGGAAATTCGGCGTGGCCAGCCCGATATAGCCGATGAAGGTGGCCATATAGTCGATCAGCGTGTTGGCCTTGACCGCTGCAATCGCCCCCAGGGGCAGCGCGAAGAAGTAGATAAAAAGGATCGTGGTGAGGTTGAGCACAACCGTCATCCACATCGCCTCGGCCACAATCTCCCAGACCGGGCGGTCAAGCTCAAAGGACCAGCCGAAATCGCCCTGCAGGATGCCCGAAAACCCCTCCGGCCCCGGCCAGACCCCGATCCAGATGACGTATTGCTTCCAGAGCGGCTGATCGAGCGAGTATTGCTGGGCCAGAAACTGCGCCTGGGCGACGCTCGATTCCTCGCCCGAGGCCATCAGCTGGTTGATCTGATTGGTCAGGATGTCCCCGGGCGGCAGGTTGACGATGATAAAGACCAGGATCGAGACGACCAGCAGCGTCCAGACCATCGTCACGCAGCGCCGCAGGATAAAGGCCAGCATCGGGGCGCTACTCGTCCAGCCAGAATTCGTCGATGCGGTAGATGCCCAGATGGGCGCCCGGCTCCCAGGCATAGATGCCGCGGGCCGGCACATTGCGCAGCCGGTTTGAGGCGATCAGCGGCTGCGGGGCCGCGCTGACCAGGCCGATGCCAAAGACCTGGTCGGCATGAATGGCCAGCATCTCCTGCCAGATCGCGGCGCGCGCCTCGCTGTCAACGGCTGCCAGCCAGGCCTCGTAGAGCTCCAAGAGGCGCAGTGCCTCGGCGGTCTCCGGCGCCTCGCCGGCCAGGCCCTTGGTCTGATAATGCTGACCCCACATCGGCCAGGCGAACTGGGTCTGGTCGACCGGGGCAAGATCCCGCGGCGGCGCGTTGGGGGTCGGAACGCCGTTGTTCCAGCCATACCAGACCGGCATCATCGATTCGCCCGAATAGACCTTGTTGCGCAGGATGTCGCGGTCGAGCGGGCGGTAGACGAGCTTCACCCCGATCTCGGCCCACATCTCGGCCAGAAGCTCCAGCGCATCGGCGACCTCGGGCCGCTCACCGGCCGTTTCAACCACGATCTCCAGCCGCCGCCCATTGTGCAGAATGCGGGTGCCGTCGCCATCGCGCCCGTCAAGCCCCAGCGCGTCGAGCAGTTCGTTGGCCGTGGCGGGATCGTGCTGCGCATAGGAAGACGACAGCGCCTCGGTGTAAAAGGGCGAGCCCTCCAGCGGCGCGATGCCGGTCTCCTTGGCCAGGCCAAAGAACAGCGTGCGGTTGATCGTCTTGCGGTTGACCCCAAGGCTGAGCGCGCGGCGGAACCGCACATCCCGAAACAGCGTCCGGAAATCAGGGTCGACATAGTTCTGGTTGGGAAACAGGGCGATGTCGGCGGCCGCGCCGTTGACCCAGAGATAGGTCGTATAGCCGCCCTGCGCCTCGGATTGCTTGAGCACCGGCGCGTCGGAAAAGGTGAGCGAGCGGATCTGCAGATCAACCTCGCCCAGCCCGATCTTCTGGGGGATCAGCCCGCCTGCGGCAATGGTCAGCTCCACCCGGTCGATATAGGGAAGCTGCTTGCCGTCCGTGTCCACCCGGTGGAAATAGGGGTTGCGGACAAGATCATAGCCTTGCGCGTTCTTCTCGGTGATCGAAATCCAGGGCTGCAGGCTGGGCAGGTCGGGATTGTCGAAGCGGTACATATTGTCGCGCGCATTGTGCAGCGCCGCCCAGTTGCGTGCCTTTGCATCGGCGATCAGCTCGGCCAGCGCCTCGGGATCGGCATGATCGGCGTGGAACCGCTTCATGTAATGCGCGGGGCGGTAGATGAAGGGCGGCCGGGCGGCGGCCAGCGAGGTCAGGAAGAGCGGATGCGCAACGGGCCATTCATAGCGGATGGTGTGGGCGTCGATCACCGTCACCTCGGGCGGCTGACCATCGGCCAGCATCGCGCGCGGCAGCCCGGAGGGGGCAAGCTCGGTATTGGTGGCAACATCCTCCCACCAATAGCGAAAATCCTCGGTGGTGAAGGGATGCCCGTCCGACCAGCGATGCCCCTTGCGCAGATGGAAGGTGAAGATGCGCGCCTCTTCGATATCGACGGCGCGCAGGATGTCGGGCGCAAGATCATAGCTGTCGGTGTAGCCGACCAACCGCGCATAGCCGTAAACGGTCATATAGCGGATGTCGCGCGGCTTGGTGATGAACATCCGCAGGGTCCCGCCATGCCGGCCGGGCTCGCGCCCTTTCAGGGCCAGATCGACGACCAGCGGTTCGGCCGGCACACGCTCGGCCATGGGCGGCATCTCGCCGGCCGTCACGCGATCGGCCAGCATGGGTGCTTCGGCCCGCGACGGGGCCGCCGCGGCCAGGCCCATCAGGCACAGTAAGAAACAAACGGTCAGGCTGCGCATCGTACGAAATGTCCCGGTTCGACTTCCAACAAGCCCGGCGCATCCTCGCCGGTATAGCGAAAAGGGTCGGGCCAGCTGCTGGGCTGGCCCGCACCGCGCGCAACTGCCGCCAGATCGAGCCGGTGGTTGAGATCGGGCTCGGGCGAGGCGGCAATCAGCGCCTTTGTGTAGGGATGGCGGGGATTGGCAAAAAGCTGGGCCGCCGGCGCGGTCTCGACGATCCGGCCGCGGCGCATCACCGCCACACGGTCGGCGATTTCGGCCACCACCGTGAGGTCATGGCTGATGAAGAGGTAGCTCAGCCCCATCTCGTCGCGCAGATCGCGCAAAAGCTCCAGAACCTGCGCCTGGACCGACACGTCGAGCGCCGAGGTCGGCTCGTCGCACACGATCATCTCAGGCTGCAAAGCCAGGGCCCGGGCAATGCAGATCCGCTGCCGCTGCCCGCCCGAAAACGCGTGGGGAAACCGGCCCAGATGCGCCGAGGACAGCCCCACCTTGGACATCAACTCTGCCGCCCGGTCGCGCTGCTCGCGCCAGCTTCCCAGCCCGTGCACGCGCAAGGGCTCGGTCAGGATGTCGAGCACCGACATGCGCGGGCTGAGCGAGGAAAACGGGTCCTGAAAGACGATCTGCACCTTGCGCCGGAACGCCTTCAGCGCCGTGCGGTCCATCTTGGCGACGTCAAACCCCTGCCCGTCCGCACCGCAAAACCCGATCTCGGCCCCTGCATCGGGCTCTTCGGCCCGCAGCAAAAGCCGTGCGACGGTCGATTTGCCCGACCCGCTTTCGCCGACCACCGCCACCGTCTCGCCGCGGCCCACCGCAAGCTCGACATCGCGCACCGCCTGCACGCTGGGCGTCGCCGCGCCCATGAAATTCGTGCGCCCGGCAAAGGTCTTGGAGAGATTGCGCGCCCAGAGGATGGGATCCTTCACCCGGTCGCTCGGCCCCGACATCTCATCGGGAATATCGGGGGCCGCGGCGATCAGCGCGCGGGTATAGCCATGGCCCGGCGCGGTCAGCACCGCCCGGGTCGGGCCGCTTTCAACCACCGAGCCGCGCTTCATCACCAGCACCGTGTCGGCCATGTTGGCAACCACGCCCAGATCATGGGTGATCATGATCATCGACATGCCATGCTCGGCCTGAAGCCGCTTCATCAGATCGAGCACCATGGCCTGGGTCGTGACATCAAGCGCGGTTGTCGGCTCATCGGCAATCAGCAGATCGGGCTTGCAGACCATCGCCATGGCGATCATCGCGCGCTGGCGCAACCCGCCCGACAGCTCGAAGGGATAGGCGGCAAAGGCCCGTTCGGGGTCAGGAAACCCGACCTCGACAAAGACATCCAGACAGGCGCGCTTGGCCGCAGCACCGGTCAGCCCCTTGTGCAGGCCCAGCGATTCCGCCACCTGATTGCCGATCGTGTGCAGGGCTGAGAGCGAGCTCATCGGCTCCTGAAAGATCATCGCCGCGCGGCCGCCGCGAATGCGCCGCATCTCCCGCTCGCTGAGCGCAAAAAGATCCACCGGCTTGGTCGCATCGGAGGTGGCCAGATGGGCCGTGCCGGCGGTGATCCGGGCCGAACGCGGCAGGATCCGCATCAGCGATTTTCCGGTGACCGTCTTGCCAGAGCCCGATTCGCCCACAATCGCCAGCGTTTCGCCGCGCCGCAGGGCAAAATCCACATTATGCACAACCTCTTGCGCGGCGTCGCCGCTGCCAAAGGCAATCGCCAGACCCTCGACCCGCAAGAGCGGCGTGGCGCGCATGAGGCCCCCCTGGTTTGTGCTCCGCCCCGGCCAGGACGGTCCCTTGGAGATTCTCTAGCGCATCGCGTTGCGCCGCAAAACCCTTATCCGCCAGACAGGCGCTCGCGATGATCAATCTTGTATGGCAAGAAGCCCCATGCTCTCCTATCAGCACGGATATCATGCGGGCGGCCCGGCCGATGTGATGAAGCATCTCGCGCTGGCCGCCCTTCTGGGCATGCTGGTGCGAAAGCCGCGCCCGATCAGCTATGCCGAGACCCATGCCGGGCGGGGTCTCTACGACCTTGCCGGGCCTCAGGCGCGCAAGACCGGCGAGGCCGCCGAGGGCATTGCGCGGATCACGCCGCAGGGCGCGTTTGCCGATCTGCTGGGCCGCATCCGTGCGCGGCACGGTCCGGCGGCCTATCCCGGCTCGCCGCTGATTGCATGCGAGATGCTGCGCGCGCAAGACAGCATGCTGCTGTTCGAGCTGCATCCGGCCGAACATGCGGGTCTGGCCCAGGCGCTGGGCGAACAGGCGCTGGACCAACGGGCACAGCATGCGGAAACCGCGGCTTCGGCGTCAGCACCGCCAGAGCGGCCGGCGCGCGCGCTGCACCGCGAGGACGGCTATGCCGGGCTTTTGCACCGTGCGCCGTTGCGGCCCCGGGCCTGGCTGGTGCTGGTCGATCCCTCCTATGAGGTGAAGACCGAATATGCCCAGACGGCCGTCTTCTTGCGCCGGCTGATTGCGGCCTGGCCGCAGGCGGTCCTGCTGGTCTGGTACCCGATTCTGCCCGCCAAGCGGCATCTTGAGCTGATCGGCGGGCTGGCGGGCGTTGAGACCCTGCGGCGGGAGGCGGCCTTCGACCTGAAGGGCGGTGCCGGGATGACGGGGTCGGGCCTCTTGATCATCAACGCGCCATTTGGGGCCGCGCAGGCGGTTGATGCGGCCCTGGCGCAGGGCGCGCCGGTGCTGCGACCGATGCGACCGATGCGACCGATGCGGACGTAGCGTTAACGCCGCACCAGAACCAGCCGAGGCGGCGTCACGTTCCCGCTCGAAGCCCTGCGCAGCTGCGCCAGCGAAACGGCCGGCGACCGCTACGCGCCCAATGCCCGGCTGCGCGCCGCGGCCGCGGCCACTGTCTGCCGCATCAGCGGTGCCAAGCCCGTCGCATCATCCATCAATGCCGTGAGACCGGCCGCCGTGGTGCCCCCGGGCGAGGTGACATTGACGCGAAGCTGCGCGGGCGCCTCATCGGCTGCTTCGGCAAGGGCCCCGGCCCCGGCCACCGTGGCCACCGCCAGCGCCATTGCCAGATCCTCCGGCAGCCCTTCGGCCGCGCCGGCCAGCGCCATGCATTCGATCAGGTGAAAGACATAAGCCGGGC
>JBCBKN010000073.1:0-14483 GCA_038521775.1 Pseudomonadota bacterium
ACACCATCGACATGGTCGATCCGCTCGCCGGGGGCGTAATCCTCCCACAGATGCGGGGCGCCGGCGGCGGCCGTGTCATAGCGGCTGAAATCGAGCCCCTGGGGGATCACCAGATCGGCCGGCGCGACGGACGGGGCCAGCCTGGGCACCACCGGGTCGGGCGCCGGCGCGTCGGGGTCGCGTTTGCGCAGCATCACCCAGCGCACATAGCTCAGCACCGCATGCCCGTGCTGGTTGTGCCCGGTGGTGCGGACCCAGACCACGCCGGTGCGGCCGTTGGAGTTTTGCTTGAGGCCGATCACCTCGCTTTGCGCACTCAGCGTGTCGCCGGGAGAGAGCGGGGCCAGAAACCGCCCCTCGGCATAGCCCAGATTGGCCACGGCGTTGAGCGAGACATCCGGCACGGTTTTGCCAAAGACGGTGTGAAAGGCGATGAGCTCGTCAAGCGGCGCGGCGGGCAGCCCGCATTGGCGGGCAAACTCATCCGATGAGGTCAGCGCAAAGCGGGTCGGGTAAAGCGCGGTGTAGAGCGCCCGCTCGCCCGCGCCAAGGCTGCGCGGTGTGGCGTGGTACAGGGTCTCGCCCAGCCGGTAATCCTCAAAGAAACGCCCGGCGCTGGTCTTGGTCCCGGCGCTCGTCTGGGTCCCGCCATTCGTCTGGGTCCCGCCATTCGTCTCGGTCCCGGCAGTCGTGTTGGTCATCGGGATGCTCTGATCAGGGGGTGACGCGGTCGAGCGCTGCGCGGATTTCGGCGGCCAGATTGGCATTGAGCCGGCGCGAGGGCGATGTGCGCACCGCGCGCAGCGTGAGCCCGCCCAAAGCCGCGATCTGCTCGGTCGATTCGGCCGACACCGCGAAGGGTTCGCTGACAATGGCCCCGGTGCGCGCATGGCGCAGGGTGATCGTCGCCTCGGCCAGATGGTCCGAGCCCAGAAGCGCCCCGCGCAGCAGGCTGCGGATGCGGTAGCGGGTGACCAGCACCTCCAGGATCACGGGAATGTCGCCCACCGGGGCCCCGCGCAGCGCATCGACAACGGCGGCCGTGACGCTGGCCGAAATGTCCTCGCGCACGAAGCGCTCGCGCTCACGATCGGTGCGGTAGACGGGGTTGTCGGGCTCGGACTCCTCGCGCCGGTCGTTCTTTTCGCGCGCCGTGGCGGGGGCGAAATAGATGTCGGCGTTTTGCGCAACGCGGGTTTCGACCTGGGTCACCGCGATGCGCGACAGATCGGGGCCCAGCGAGCTTGGGTTTTCGACCGTGCCGCCGCAGCCGGCCAGGACCAGGGCTGCGCTGCCGGTCAGCAGCGTGCGGCGTGAAAGGCGTGTGCGTGTCGTCCCATCCATTCGGTCACCTCGGGCTGTTCTAGCCGGCAAAGGGATAGAGGCCAAAGACCTGCCAGTGCACGGCCACGATCACCGCATAGACGATGATCGAGATCAGGATCAGCCGGACATCCCCGGCGATCGGGCCGGGGGCCGGGCGCTGCCAGGGCCCCGCGGCGCGCGAGACCACCGGCATGGTGACCAGCGCCCAGAGCCCCAGCCCGCCGAACATCACCACCGAGGCCGTGTCGCCGCGGACCAGCAGATGCGCCAGCGCCCAGACCGCAAAGCCGGTCAGCATCGGGTGGCGCAGCCAGCCGCGCATCCGGCCCTTTGACATGCTCATGCCAAAGAGGATGACGGCAATCAGCATCAAGAGGTTGTTGGCATGCCGGCCCCAGGCGGGGGGCGTGTAGACCTCCGACCATGCCGCCCCGGCATAGCCGAAATACATCAGCGCAATGGACCCCACCAGCGCCAGGGCGACCGCGCCCTTGCCCGGTTCGCCCAATGTCGCCCGCGGCCCCGGCGCGATGCGCTTGAAGAGATGCGCCAGCCACCAGAGCGCCACGCCTCCGAACAACAGACCCATGCCGATATTCCCTGTTTTGGTACCGGTTGCGGCACGGCGCGGATCGCGTCGCGGCCATGTCGAACCTTCCCGACCCGTCTTGCCTAGCCCGCCGGGCCCGGCGCATCAAGCATCCGGCGCCTGCAGCGCCTGAATTGCGGCATCCTCGGCGATCAGCCGCCGGGCGTTTTCGACATGCAGGTTCTCCACGATCCGGCCGTTCAGAACGGCAACGCCGCGCCCCTCGGCCGCCGCTTCCTCCCAGGCGGCAAGCTGGGCGCGGGCCTCGGCGAGCGCCGCGGCGCCGGGCGCGAAGACCTCATTGGCAATGGCCAGCTGGGCGGGGTGGATCAGCGTTTTGCCGTCAAAGCCCATGATGCGGCCCTGGGCGCATTCGGCCCGCAGCCCCGCCTCATCCTTAAAGGCGTTATAGACCCCGTCGATGGCGGCACGGCCATGGGCCCGGGCGGCCAACAAGCAGGTGCCGAGGGCGGGCATCAGGGCAAGGCGGTCGGCGCTGGTTTCGGCGCGCAACTCTTTGAGCAGGTCATTGGTGCCCATCACCAGGCAGGCAAGCCGGGGCGTGGCCGCGGCGATCTGGGCGGCGGCAAGGATGCCCTGCGCCGTCTCCATCATCGCCCAGAGGCGGGTCGTCTGGGGCGCGTCGCCCAGCCCGGCCTCGGCACGCAGAAGGTCGGCCGCCCCGTCGACCTTGGGCAGAAGGATCGCATCCGGCCCCGCGGCGACGGCGGCGGCCAGATCCGCGGCGCCCCAATCGGTGTCGAGCCCGTTGATGCGGATCACCACCTCACGCGCCCCGAACCCGGCCGCGCAGGCCGCACCCACCAGATCGCGCGCGCGGGCCTTTTCGTCGGGCGCCACGGCATCCTCCAGATCGAGGATCAGCGTGTCGGCGGGCAGGCTGCGGGCCTTTTCGAGCGCGCGCGGGTTTGAGCCCGGCATGTAGAGCACGGATCGGCGGGGGCGTGCGAGGTCGGTCATTCTTGGCTCCGAAGCGGCTGACGGGCGTCTCATACGACAGCGGCGGAGGGTTGCAAACCGCGGAGCCCGGGCAGGGCGTGGGGGATTTGAGCGGGGGGGCTCGGGGGTTTTTTGGAGCATTTTCGGCGGTTGGCCGGATTTTCTGGCGGGTTTTGCAGGGGGCTGAGCGGCGGGTTTGACCGGGTCAGAGGCGGTTTTGCGCGGCGCTGATGAAAAAATGGGCGATGCGTTGCGTTTTTGATTGACTCAGCGCGCGATGCTGATCTCACGCGTTAACCCTTAATTGCCGAATCATGGACATCCTGCCGAGTCATGATCACGCGATGGGTTTGGGGCAAAGCTTCAGCGGCCCGATGGCCATGCCACCGCGAGAGCAGCGTCTGTTGGAAACCAAAAGGCGCCGGAGCTGGCGGGACCCGCAAAAGGCGGGAACTTGGCCGATGGCGCGGGAAAGGTGCAGGATATGCGGGTCTTCATTTCGGCTATTTTGACGTGTCTGGCTTTGACCTCTGTGCCCGCGCAGGCACAGAACGGCGTCTGCGGCGAACGCGATGCGATCGTAACCCGGCTGCAGGACAAATATGGCGAAACGCGCCAGAGCATGGGTCTGCAGCGCAACAATGGTGTGGTTGAGATTTTTGCGAGCGAGGAAAGCGGCACCTGGACCATTCTCGTCACGCTGCCCAATGGCATGACCTGCCTGGTCGCCGCGGGCGAGGCGTGGGACAACACGGTGGCGATCGAGGACACGCCCAAGGGCCGCAAGACCTGAGCGCAGCCGGTCCGGGCGGCGTCGTCTCCGGCGCCCCCCATCCTCTGCGCCGTCCCTGCGCGCGCCAGCGCCCTGGCAACGCCCCCATGCGATGCCCCCATCTGGCGCCCTCACGTGGCGTACTCACATGGCGCCCGCATCTGGCAGGCGCACCGGGCGCGCTATCAAGGTGAGCTCACCAGAGGGGCCTAAAAAAGGGCGGGCGCAAAAAAAAAAAACGGGCGCAAAAAAGGTGGGTCTTCAACGCGGGACCCAAGACTTGTGTTCCGAGCGGGGCTCCGGGACCGATATTCAGGTTGGGCCTCTCTCAGGTTGGGCCCCCATCAGGTTGGGCCACTATCGCGCGGCCCAACCAGCGTAAGCAGGCCATGGCGCAGATTTGGCCGATGTCGCGTGCGCAGCCGGTGTTATGCGCATGGCCCGGGTCATGCGCGTGGCCAAGACAGCACTGACCGGCCATGGTCGGCCGTCAGGCATGTGTTGCACTTGCGAAGTGACCGCATTCGGGCTAGTCCGCTCGCACCATATCGCAGGACCAGGAGGGGTCGTCATGGCGAGAGCCAAGATCGCGCTGATCGGCGCCGGCCAGATCGGCGGCACGCTTGCACATCTGCTCAGTCTCAAGGAGCTCGGCGATGTCGTCCTCTTCGACATTGCCGATGGCGTGCCGCAGGGCAAGGCGCTGGATCTGGCCGAGGCGAGCCCGGTCGACGGCGTGGATGCCGATCTCTCCGGCACCTCGGGCGATTACGCGCCGATCGCGGGCGCCGATGTGTGCATCGTGACGGCCGGCGTTCCGCGCAAGCCGGGGATGAGCCGCGACGATCTTCTCGGCATCAATCTTAAGGTGATGAAATCGGTCGCCGAGGGCATCAAGACCTATGCGCCCGACAGCTTTGTCATCTGCATCACCAACCCGCTCGACGCGATGGTCTGGGCGCTGCGCGAATTTTCCGGTCTGCCCCGCGCCAAGGTGGTCGGCATGGCCGGCGTTTTGGACAGCGCACGCTTCCGCTACTTCCTGGCCAAGGAGTTCGACGTCTCAGTCAAGGATGTCACGGCCTTTGTGCTGGGCGGGCATGGCGACACGATGGTGCCCCTGGCGCGCTACTCGGCCGTGGGCGGCATCACGCTGCCCGATCTGGTTGAGATGGGCTGGACCACGCAGGAGGCGCTCGACGCCATCATCCAGCGCACCCGCGATGGCGGGGCCGAGATCGTGGGCCTTTTGAAGACCGGCTCGGCCTTTTACGCGCCGGCCGCCTCGGCGGTGCAGATGGCCGAGAGCTATCTGAAGGACCAGCGCCGCCTGCTGCCGGCCGCCGCCTGGGTCGACGGCGCCTATGGGCTGAAGGGTCTTTATGTCGGCGTGCCGGTGATCATCGGCGCCGGCGGGGTTGAGCGGGTGGTCGAGATCAAGCTCAACAAGGCCGAGCAGGCGATGTTCGACAAATCGCTGGCGGCGGTGCGCGGGCTGGTCGATGCCTGCAAGGCCATCGACGACACGCTGGGCTGATCCGCGCGCCCGGTTCGCAGAACACTTGGTTCGCAGAACGCCGGGTTCGCGCAACGCCTGGTTGCGGGACAGCGGGCAGGTCTGGTTGCGGGCCCGAGCTGCGGGCCTTGGCGGCTGACCGGCCCGGTCGGGCGTTGAGCGGGGCGATTCGGGCTGAACGCAGCGCAGCGTGATCACGCGATTCCGGCTGTGATCACAAACCGCGGCAGATTTGCAGCGCCGCCCGCTTTCTTCCCATCCGGCAATTGAATTTAAGTCATCGGCTGCTAAGCACCGGTCAGCCGCCCCGGCGGGCGGCCCAACCGTGACATTCGCAGCGGAGCCCGCGCATGAATATCCACGAGTATCAGGCCAAGCAGCTTCTCAAGACCTACGGCGCCCCGGTTTCGGACGGGCGCGTTGTGCTGCGGGCCGAGGAGGCCAAGCGCGCCGCAAGCGAGCTCGACGGGCCGATCTGGGTGGTCAAGGCCCAGATCCATGCCGGCGGGCGCGGCAAGGGCAGCTTTAAGGAGGCCGAGGCGGGCGAGAAGGGCGGCGTGCGGATCACCAAATCGGTGGCCGAGGCGGCCGAGGAGGCCGAGCGCATGCTGGGCCGCACGCTGACCACGGTGCAGACCGGCCCGGTCGGCAAGGTGGTCAACCGCGTCTATATCGAGGATGGCTCGGACATTGACCGCGAGTTCTATCTCTCGATCCTGGTTGATCGGGCGACCTCGCGCATCTCGTTTGTGGTGTCGACCGAAGGCGGGATGGATATCGAGCAGGTCGCCCATGACACGCCCGACAAGATCGTGAGCTTCACGGTCGATCCGGCAACCGGGCTGTCGGGGTTTCACGGCGTGAAGGTGGCCGCGGCCCTGGGGCTTTACGAGCTCGACCAGCAGGCCAATGCCGAGGGCAAGGCCTGGCGCAGCGCCAAGCAATGCGTCAAGCTGGTCTCCACGCTCTACAAGGCCTTTGTCGAGAAGGACATGGAGATGCTGGAGATCAATCCGCTGATCCTGACCACATCCGGCGACATCCATGTGCTCGACGCCAAGATGGGCTTCGATTCCAACGCGCTCTACCGGCATTCCGACATCATGGCGCTGCGCGACGAGACCGAGGAGGACCCCAAGGAGCTTGCCGCCTCGAAATTCGATCTCAATTACATCGCCCTCGACGGCGAGATCGGCTGCATGGTCAATGGCGCGGGTCTGGCCATGGCCACGATGGACATCATCAAGCTTTATGGCTCGGAACCGGCGAATTTCCTCGATGTGGGCGGCGGCGCGACCAAGGAAAAGGTGACCGAGGCCTTCAAGATCATCACCTCCGATCCCAATGTCAAAGGCATCCTGGTCAATATCTTCGGCGGCATCATGCGCTGTGATGTGATCGCCGAAGGGGTGATCGCGGCGGTCAACACGGTGGGGCTGCAGGTGCCGCTGGTTGTCCGGCTTGAGGGCACGAATGTCGAGCTGGGCAAGGAGATCATCGAGAAATCCGGTCTCAATGTGATTGCCGCCGACAATCTGGCCGATGCCGCGCAGAAGATCGTGAAGGCGGTGAAGGGCTGAGGCCGATGCGCGCGGCGATCCTTCCGGCGCCTGACGCCCCGGACGCGCCATGACCCGCGCGGGCTGGGTGAGCGGGTTGCTGGCGCTGGCCTTGACCGTGCCAGTACCGGTGCTGGCCCAGGAGGCCTGTCCCTGGGGCGGGGCCGTGCGGCGGGTGCAGGATTTCGACGGCGAGGTCTTTTTCGGCACATTTGCCAGCGACAGCCTGTTCGGGCGGATCGAGAACATGCCGCAATGCGACACGACGCTGGAGCAGGTGCGCGCGGCCGTCAAACGCCCGGCCTGCGGTCTTTACGCCGACCGGCCCGATGCGCTGGGCATCGAGATCGTGCTCACCTGCCTGATGGCCGAAACCGACGATCAGCCCGAGAACGGCACGATCATCTATTTCAACGAGCGCGGGGCGGAGTTGCTGGCCCCCGAGGTCGCGCAATGAGCGGGTCAGCGGTCGCGGTGATGCTCGGGGCGGTGAAAGGTGCTGGCCGGTGAGCGCCCAGCCCGGCATTGCGCCCGCGAGCGGGTCCGTCAACGGGCCCGGCAGCGCGCCCGTCAGCGCACCCGGCATCGCGCCCTCCAGCACACCCGCCATGGCGCCGCTCCTGCGCGCCTGCCCGGCCTGCGCGGCCACGGCGCGGCGCGAACTGCCGGCCTATTCGCGCGATCACTGGGCGGTCGCCGAATGCAGCGCCTGCGGCTTTGTCTATCTGGTTAACCCGCCGGAAACCGTGGCGCTGGAAGAAGACTTTGCCTGGGAGAAGACGATCCGGGCCGAGGAGACGCGCCGCAAGAAGGACGCCCCGGTGATGTATGGGCTCGACTATGCCTCGCGGCTGCGCACGCGGCTGTTTCGGGGCGATGAGGCGGCGCGCTATCTGCGCTGGTTCGGGGCCGGTGCAAAGGTGCTCGATGTGGGCTGCGGCGACGGCTCGCGCCTGCGCGCGCCGCTGGTCCCGTTCGGGATCGAGATTTCAAGGGGTCTGGCCGAAAAGGCCGATGCGGCGATGCGGCCCCTGGGCGGCTATTGCCTGCAGGGATCGACGCTGGAGACGATCGGCCGGTTTCCCAAGGGGCATTTCGACGCGATCGTCATGCGCTCCTATCTTGAGCATGAGACCGAGCCGCAGGGCGTGCTGAACGCCGCGCATCGGGCGCTGAAGCCCGGCGGCCGGATCTATGTGAAGGTGCCCAATTACGGCTCGGTCAACCGGCGGCTGACCGGGCGCAGCTGGTGCGGCTTCCGCCACCCAGATCATGTGAATTACTTCACCCTCAAAAGCCTCACCAGAATGGCGCAGGCCACGCGCTATCGGCTGCGGCTGCTCAACCCGCTCAACCTCGCATTCGACGACAACATACACGCGCATCTGATCGCCGTGTGAAGGAGACGCCCCCATGGCCGTACTCGTGGACGAACATACCAAGGTCATCTGCCAGGGGCTCACCGGCTCGCAGGGCACCTTCCATTCCGAACAGGCGATCGCCTATGGCACGCAGATGGTCGGCGGGGTGACGCCGGGCAAGGGCGGCACCAGCCATATCGGCCTGCCGGTCTATGACACGGTGGCCGAGGCGAAGGCGGTGACCGGTGCGACGGCGAGCGCGATCTATGTGCCGCCGCCTTTTGCGGCCGATGCGATCATGGAGGCCATCGATGCCGAGATGGCGCTGATCGTGTGCATCACCGAGGGCATTCCGGTGCTGGACATGATGAAGGTCAAGCGCGCGCTGGAGGGGGCAAGCTCGATCCTGATCGGGCCGAACTGCCCCGGGGTGATCACGCCCGAGGCCTGCAAGATCGGCATCATGCCCGGCCATATCCACAAGCGCGGCTCGGTCGGCGTGGTCAGCCGCTCGGGCACGCTGACCTATGAGGCGGTGGCCCAGACCACCGCGGCCGGGCTGGGCCAGTCGACCTGCATCGGCATTGGCGGCGACCCGATCAAGGGCACCGAGCATATCGATGCGCTGGAATGGCTGCTGGGCGATGAGGAGACCCAGGCGCTGATCATGATCGGCGAGATCGGCGGTTCGGCCGAGGAGGATGCGGCGCAGTTCCTGGCCGATGAGGCCAAGAAGGGCCGCAAAAAGCCGGTCGCGGGCTTTATTGCCGGGCGCACCGCCCCGCCGGGGCGGCGCATGGGCCATGCGGGCGCGATCATCTCGGGCGGCAAGGGCGGCGCCGAGGACAAGATCGAGGCGATGAAATCGGCCGGCATCGTGGTCGCCGACAGCCCGGCCGGGCTGGGCGAGGCGGTGCTGAAGGCGATCGGATAGCGCGATGCGGCATCTGCGGATCCTGACAGCGGGGGTGCTGGCCTGGCTTTGTGCCGGGCTGGCGGCCCCGTCGGTCGCGCAGACGCCGTTCGATGCCAAGGCGTTCCTTGCGCCGCTGCGGGAGGCCTGCCTGACCCCCGGGCTGTCGGTCGATGCGCGCCTGGCGCGGCTGACGGGCCAGACGCGGCAGACGGGGCAAACGGGCTGGTCGGTGCTGGAGGGCGAGGCGGCGGTCGCGGTCGCCAACACCTACATTCGCTGGTCGGCGGTGCGCCGCGGGTTCGATTTTGAGGAGCTCGTCACCGGCTCGGACAGCTATCTGGCCTATTTCAAGGATGAGGTGGAGCGGCTGTCGAACCCCACCTCGCTGGAGGCGATCGAGGAGCAGAGCGCCCGGACCGACGGCCGGACGCAGTATCTGAACGGGCCCGAGGCCTGGCAGGGGCGCATCGCCTTTTACGATGATCCGGGCGCGAGCCTCACCAAATGTCTGTTCTGGGTGGGGCAGTCGCGCCCCGAGACGGATGCGGCGCTGATCGAGGAGATGACCTTTCTCGACCCGCTCTCCGCCCCGTTCGGGCGCATGTGGTCGACCTTCAGCATCGGGCCGAAATATCAGCTGTTGCAGGGCATGCTGCTGATTGTGCTGGAGCCGGGCAGTTTTGAGCGGGTGCCGCTCACCGGGATCGGGTTGGAACTGAGATAGGGGCGCAGGCCCCAAAGCTAGGGAGCGGGCAGCGGCCCGGCAGATGCATGACCGAACAATCGCGCAATGAGGTGTTTCGCTCCTCCTCTTTCCTGCAGGGGCATAATGCGGCCTATGTCGAGCAGCTTTATGCGCGCTATGCCGAGGATCCGGGCGCGGTCGATGAGAGCTGGCGGGCGTTTTTCGCCGCGCTCGACGAGGACAGCCGCCAGATCCGCAAGGATGCGGCCGGCCCGTCCTGGGCGCGGGCCGACTGGCCGCCGGCGCCCACGGGCGAGCTGATCTCGGCGCTCGACGGCGATTGGGGCGAGGTTGCGGTCAAGACCGAGACCAAGATCCGCGAAAAGGCCGCCGAGACCGGCGCTGCGCTCACCGATGCGCAGGCCCGCCAGGCCACGATCGACAGTCTGCGCGCGCTGATGATCATCCGCGCCTATCGCATCCGGGGCCATCTGGCCGCCGATCTCGACCCGCTGAAGCTGACCCCGCCGGTCGCGCATCCCGAGCTTGACCCGGCGAGCTATGGCTTTTCGGAAGCCGATATGGACCGGCCGATCTTTCTGGACAATGTGCTGGGGCTGCAGGCGGCCTCGATGCGCGAGATCGTGACCCTGGTCAAGCGCACCTATTGCGGGACCTTCGCGCTGCAATACATGCATATCTCGAACCCCGAGGAAGCCTCCTGGCTGAAGGAGCGGATCGAGGGCTGGGGCAAGGAGATTGCCTTTACCCGCGAGGGGCGCCGCGCGATCCTCAACAAGCTGGTCGAGGCCGAGGGGTTCGAGAAGTTCCTGCATGTGAAATACACCGGCACCAAGCGGTTCGGCCTGGATGGCGGCGAGGCGCTGGTCCCGGCGCTGGAGCAGATCATCAAGCGCGGCGGCGCGCTGGGCGTGAAGGATGTGATCATCGGCATGCCGCATCGCGGCCGGCTGAGCCTGCTCGCCAATGTGATGGGCAAGCCCTACAAGGCGATCTTTAACGAGTTCCAGGGCGGCAGCTACAAGCCCGAAGATGTCGACGGCTCGGGCGATGTGAAATACCATCTGGGCGCCTCGTCGGACCGCGAGTTCGACGGCAATATCGTGCATCTGAGCCTGACGGCGAACCCGAGCCATCTGGAGGCGGTGAACCCGGTTGTGCTGGGCAAGGCCCGCGCCAAGCAGGAGCAGCTGGAGGATCAGACCCGCCGCCAGGTTCTGCCGGTGCTGCTGCATGGCGATGCGGCCTTTGCCGGCCAGGGGGTGGTGGCCGAATGCTTTGGCCTGTCGGGCCTGCGCGGGCATCGCACCGGCGGCACGATCCACATCATCGTGAACAACCAGATCGGGTTTACCACCGCGCCGCACAACTCACGCTCCTCGCCCTATCCCACCGATGTGGCGCTGATGGTCGAGGCGCCGGTCTTTCACGTGAACGGCGATGATCCCGAGGCGGTGGTCCATGCCGTCAAGGTCGCGACCGAGTTCCGGCAGATGTTCGGCAAGGATGTGGTGGTCGACATCTTCTGCTATCGGCGCTTTGGGCATAACGAAGGCGATGAGCCGATGTTCACCCAGCCGCTGATGTATAAGGAGATCAAGAAGCACAAGACCACGCTGCAGCTTTACACCGAGCGGCTGGTGCGCGACGGGCTGATCCCCGAGGGCGAGATCGAGGATATGAAGGCGGCCTTTCAGGCGCAGCTGAATGAGGAGTTCGAGGCGAGTCGCGATTTCCGCCCCAACAAGGCCGATTGGCTCGATGGCCGCTGGTCGGGGTTGGGGCGCGAGGATGGCGAGTATCAGCGCGGCGCCACGGCGGTGGCCGAGGACCGGCTGCGCCAGATCGGCATGGCGATCACCGCGATGCCCGACAGCGTGAAGCCGCACCGCACCGTGCAGCGGCTCTTTGACACCCGCCGGCAGATGGTCGAGACCGGCAAGAACGTGGACTGGGCCATGGCCGAGGCGCTGGCCTTTGGCACCCTGCTGGCCGAGGGCTATCCGGTGCGCCTGTCGGGCCAGGATTGCACGCGCGGCACGTTCAGCCAGCGGCATTCGGCGGTGATCGACCAGGAAACCGAGGAGCGGTACTACCCGCTCAACAATCTGGGCATGACGCAAAAGCCCTATTACGTCGTGGACAGCATGCTCTCGGAATACGCCGTGCTGGGCTATGAATATGGCTATTCGCTGGCCGAGCCCAATGCGCTGGTCTTGTGGGAGGCGCAGTTTGGCGATTTTGCCAATGGCGCGCAGATCATGATTGACCAGTTCATTTCCTCGGGCGAGAGCAAATGGCTGCGCATGTCGGGCCTGGTGATGCTGCTGCCGCATGGCTATGAGGGCAACGGGCCGGAGCATTCCTCGGCCCGGCTTGAGCGGTTCCTGCAGCTTTGTGCCGAGGACAATTGGATCGTGGCCAATTGCACCACGCCGGCCAATTACTTCCACATTCTGCGCCGCCAGCTGCACCGCTCGTTCCGCAAACCGCTCATCATGATGACGCCCAAATCGCTGTTGCGCCACAAGCTCTGCGTCTCGCGGCTGGCCGATTTCACCGATGGCTCCTCCTTCCACCGGGTGCTCTGGGATGATGCGCAATACGGCAATTCGGATCTGACGCTGCGGCCCGACGATGAGATCAAGCGCGTGGTGATCTGTTCGGGCAAGGTCTATTTCGACCTTCTGGAGGCGCGCGATGCGATGGGCGCCGACGATGTCTATCTGCTGCGGCTGGAGCAGTTCTATCCCTTCCCGGCGCTGTCGCTGACCAAGGAGCTGTCGCGCTTTAAGGGCGCGCAGATCGTGTGGTGCCAGGAGGAGCCCAAGAACCAGGGCGCCTGGACCTTTGTGGAGCCCAATATCGAATGGGTGCTGGGCCGCATCGGGGCGGCCAGCGCCCGGCCGCGCTATGTGGGCCGCCGCGCCGCCGCCTCGCCCGCCACGGGCCTTGCGCCCAAACACAAGCATGAGCAGGAGACGCTGGTCTCCGAAGCGCTGACCGTCTGAGAGGACCGAGCATGAGCATCGAGGTGAGGGTGCCCACTTTGGGCGAAAGCGTCACGGAGGCGACCGTTGCGACCTGGTTCAAGAAACCCGGCGAAGCGGTGGCGGCCGATGAAATGCTGTGCGAGCTGGAGACCGACAAGGTGACGGTCGAGGTGCCGGCACCATCGGCCGGCACGCTGGGCGAGATTGTGGTGAGCGAGGGCGAGACGGTCGGTGTCGACGCGCTGCTGGCCACGATCGCCGAGGGCGGGAATGGCGCGGCGGCCTCGCCGGCCGCAACCGCGGCGCCGGCGGCCGCAGCGGAAGCTGCCCCGGCCGCGGGCGGGGGCGGCGAGACTGTCGACATTCCGGTGCCCAGCCTGGGCGAAAGCGTGACCGAGGCCACCGTCTCGAGCTGGTTCAAGCAGCCCGGCGATGCCGTCGCGCAGGATGAGATGCTGTGCGAGCTGGAAACCGACAAGGTCTCGGTCGAGGTGCCGGCCCCGGCCGCCGGCACGCTGGGCGAGATCCTGGTGGCCGAGGGCGGCACGGTCGAGGCGGGCGGCGTTCTGGCCCGCATGACCACCGGCGCGGGGGCTGCACCTGCGGCGAAACCCGCTGCACAACCCGCCACCCAGCCCGCCTCTGCGCCTGCCGCCGCCACAGCGCCCGCTGCAAAGGGCGATGTGGAGGACGCGCCCTCGGCCAAGAAGCTGATGGCCGAGAAGGGCTTGAGCCCCGATCAGGTCGCAGGCTCGGGCCGCGACGGGCGGATCATGAAGGAAGATGTTCTGGGCGCGGTCGCGGCCATCGCCCAGCCCGCGGCGGCCGAGGCCAAGGCGCCCGCGGCCCGCACCCCCCGCGCGCCGGTCTCGGCCGAGGATGCCAGCCGCGAAGAGCGGGTGCGCATGACCCGCCTGCGCCAGACCATCGCGCGGCGTCTGAAGGATGCGCAGAACACCGCCGCCATGCTCACCACCTATAATGAGGTGGATATGGGCGGCATCATGGAGCTGCGCAAAGAATACAAAGACGTCTTTGAGAAAAAGCATGGCGTCAAGCTGGGCTTCATGTCCTTCTTTGCCAAGGCCTGCTGTCATGCGCTCAAAGAGATCCCGGAGGTCAATGCCGAGATCGATGGCGACGATGTGGTCTACAAGAATTACTACCATATCGGGGTGGCGGTCGGCACGCCCTCGGGCCTTGTCGTGCCGGTGGTGCGCGATGCCGACATGATGGGCTTTGCCGCGATCGAAAAGCGGATTGCCGAGCTGGGCAAGCGCGGGCGCGACGGCAAGCTGACCATGGCCGAGATGCAGGGCGGGACCTTCACGCTCTCCAATGGCGGGGTTTACGGCTCGCTGATGTCCTCGCCCATTCTCAACCCGCCGCAATCGGGCATTCTGGGCATGCACAAGATCCAGGACCGGCCGATGGTGATGGGTGGCCAGATCGTGGTGCGCCCGATGATGTATCTGGCGCTCAGCTATGATCACCGCATCGTCGACGGCAAGGGCGCGGTCACCTTCCTGGTGCGCGTCAAGGAGGCGCTGGAGGATCCGCGCCGACTGTTGATGGATCTCTAGGCCCGATGTCCTCGCCCAGTCCGGAGCTTGCCGATCTGGCTGCGTTTACCTCCCGCGTGCCGGCTTGCAAGGCGCTCTCTTGCAAGCATGAAGATTGGGGGTGGTGGGTAAAGCTGGTCATCGACATCGACGATCCGCTGGCGTGGCATGCCGTGCAAAGAACTGGGTTTCGTGCTGAATTGCATCTTCCTCAACGACCGCC
>JBCBKN010000074.1:0-14384 GCA_038521775.1 Pseudomonadota bacterium
ATTGCGACCTTTCCCAAAAGCACCGCCCTGCGCGAGATCTTTGCCGCCGCCCCGGTCGAGCGGATCCTGGTGGAAACCGACGCGCCCTATCTGGCACCGCCGCCCCATCGCGGGCGGCGCAACGAGCCGGCCTATGTCGCCTATATCGCGCGGCTTGGCGCGACGCTTTTTGACATGACCGAGGCCGCATTCGCCGCCCAGACCAGCGCCAATTTCGACCGTCTCTTCACAAAAGCCGCGGTTTTGGCCGACGCATGAGCCACCGCTTCACCATCCTTGGCTGCGGCTCCTCGGGCGGTGTGCCGCGGCTGGGCGGCCATTGGGGAAGCTGCGATCCCGACAATCCGCGAAACCGGCGCACCCGCTGTTCGATGCTGGTCGAGCGGTTCGGAGACGGGGGCGTCACGCGGGTGCTCATCGACACCTCGCCCGATATGCGCGCCCAGTTGCTGGAGGCCGGGGTGGGCGATCTCGACGGGGTGCTTTACACCCATGAGCATGCCGATCATGTTCACGGTCTCGACGATCTGCGGATGATCGTGATCAACCGCCGGGCGCGGCTGCAGGTCTGGGCCGACGGGCCGACGACGCAAAGCCTCATCAACCGGTTCGGCTATGCCTTCGTGCAGCCCCAGGGCAGCCCCTACCCGCCGATCCTGCAGCTCAACACCCTGGGCGAGGAGGTCACGGTCGAGGGCGCCGGCGGGCCGGTCACCGCGCGCAGTTTTCGCGCGAGCCACGGCTCGATCGATGCGCTGGGCTTTCGGATCGGCCGTCTTGCCTATCTGCCCGACGCCAAGGAGATCTATGACGAGGCCTGGCCCCTGCTTGAGGATCTCGACTGCTGGGTGGTGGACGCACTGCGCCGCGCGCCGCACCCCACCCACACCCATCTCGCCCAGACCCTGGACTGGATCGAGCAGGTGCAGCCGCGCCGGGCGGTGCTGACCAATCTGCACAACGATCTCGACTATGCCACGGTCGATGCCGAGACGCCGGCCCATATCACCCCGGCCTATGACGGGATGGTGATCGAGTATCCCGATGGCTGACCGCCGCCGGACCGGCCAGTGATCGAAATTCTCACGGTCGTGCTGCCGGTCTTTGCGGTGATCGGCGCGGGCTATGCGGCAACGCGGTTTGGCTATTTCAGCGCCGGCACCATCGACGGGCTGATGCTGTTTGCGCAGGGCTTTGCGATCCCTTTCCTGCTGTTTGCCGCGGTCGCGCGCATCGATCTGGGTGCTGTGTTTGCGCCGGGCATGATGGTTTCGTTTTACGCCGGGGCGACGATCACCTTTGTGCTGGGCGCGGTCGGGGCGCGGGCGCTCTTCGGGCGCAGGCCGGGCGAGGCGGTCTCCATCGGGTTTTCAGCGCTCTTTTCCAACTCGGTCCTTTTGGGCCTGCCGATCACCGCACGGGCATTCGGGGAAGAGGCGCTGGCCCCGAACTATGCGCTGATCGCGATCCATGCGCCCTATTGCTATCTGCTGGGCATCACGGCGATGGAGCTGCTGCGCGCCGATGGGCGTGGCGTGGCCGAGACCGCGCAGGCGGTGGTAAAGGCGATGTTTCGCAATGCGCTGATGATCGGCATTGCCGCGGGCCTTGCGGTCAATCTGAGCGGGCTCAGCCTGCCAGCCCCGTTCTGGGATGCGGTCGACCTCATTGCCCGCGCGGCCCTGCCCGCGGCGCTGATCGGTCTGGGCGGTGTGCTGACGCGCTATGCGTTTCGCGCAAATCTGGGCGAAACGGGCATGACCATCGCGCTGTCGCTGGTGGTGCATCCGGCTATAACCTTCGGGCTGGGCACGCTTGTCTTCGGGCTCGAACAGGGGTTTCTCAACAGCGCCGTGCTGACCGCCGCCATGGCGCCGGGGATCAACAGCTTTCTCTTTGCCGCGATGTATCGCCGGGCCGAGGGGGTGGCAGCCTCAACCGTCTTGGCGGCGACGGCAGTGTCGGTGCTGACCGTGCCGGTCTGGCTGTTGATCCTGCGCAGCTGGGGCTAGCCCGGAAGGCTCGCCCAGAGCATCAGCCCAAAATCGGGGCGAGATCGGCGATCAGATCCTCGGCATTCTCAAGCCCGACCGAGAGGCGGAACACCCCATCGCCGGCCCAGGCGCGGTAGCTGTCCTCCTGCAGGCCCGAGAGCCTGAACGAGCTTTCCAGGATCGCCTCGGTTTCGATCCAGGTGATCAGCGAGCGGTGATGGCCCAGCGAGACCGCGTAATGGATGACCTCCAGCTCCTCGACCATGCGGGCGGCCAGCGCCTCGCCGCGCGCGGTGTCGCGGACCTGAAAGGCGATCATGCCCGAGCTCTGCGCCATCTGGCGGTTGGCCAGGCCATGCTGGGGATGCGAGGCAAGGCCGGGATAGATCACGCGCGTGACGCCGGGCTGCGCCTCCAGCCACTCGGCAAGCTTCTGCGCGGTCTCGGAATGCGCCCGCATGCGCAGGGGCAGGGTTGCGGCCCCGCGGGCGATCAGCCAGGCATTGAAGGGCGAGAGCACCCCGCCATGATGGATCCCCGCCTCCAGCGACAGGGCGGCGATCTTCTCGGCCGAGGCCGCCACCGCACCGCCCAACGCATCGCCATGCCCGCCGATATATTTGGTCAGCGAATGGATGACGTAATCGGCGCCCAGGTCGGCAGGTCTGGTGACCATGGGCGAGGCGAAGGTGGAATCGACGCTCATCTCGGCCCCAGCGCCATGGGCAAGCCGCGCGACCGCGGCCAGATCGGTCAGGCGCAAAATCGGGTTGGCCGGGGTTTCGCAATGCACAAGCCTGGTTTCGGGCCGCAATGCCGCCTCGATCGCGGTGAGGTCGGACATGTCGACCGTGCTGACGGCGATGCCGAGCCGGGGAAGCGTTTCGCGCGACAGCTCGGCCACCCCGGCATAGCAGACATCCGAGATCACCAGATGATCGCCCGCCGAAAGCCGGGTCAGAAAAACCGCTGCCGTGGCCGCCATGCCCGAGGCGAGCGCCAGGCAGGCCTCGGTTCCCTCAAGCGCGGCGATCTTGTCTTGCAGCAGGCGCACCGTCGGGCTGCCCCAGCGGCCATAGACAAAGCCCGACCCCGCGCTCAGGTCATGGGCCGAGAAGCCCAGCGGCTCATCGGCCACAAAGGTGGTGGACATGTGGATGGGCGGCGCCGACGCGCCGGTCGTCGGGTCGGGCGCTTCGCCCGCATGGATGGCCGCGGTCTGCGGTCCGATGCGTCGGTTGCGCCCGCTCATGGCCGATCCCCTTCTGGCTCTGCGCTGGATCCTGCGGCCGGCGCTGCTGCGCGCCAGACTGCCAAAAGCGGGCCCGCCGGGCAATCATCAGTCACGCGTCCGCCGCAGCACCCTGCGCCGAGCGAAACAGCCGCCCCCGCTCGGCAAAGAAAAGCGCCGCCAGGGTCGCGGCGGCCATGATCACAAAGCCCAGCGCCATGGGCGTTGCCGTGCCGTCAAAGGCCTGCCCGATCACATAGCCCGCCACCGCCCCCAAAAGGGTCGAGCCGGCCCCGGTGACCGAGGCGGCGATCCCCGCCACGCCGCCCTGCCGGGTCATGGCAAGCGTGTTGAAATTGGGAAAGACGAGGCCCATCAGCCAGGTGATCACGACCATCAGCCCGATCAGCCAGGCGGTGCTCAGCGCGCCGACCAGATCGAGGACCAGCATTGCCAGCGAGACCAGCAGGAAAAGGCAGCTCGCCGAATGGCTCAGCAGACGCATGCCATGGCGCTCCACCAGACGGGCATTGGCAAAGGATGCAAGCGCGATCGACACGGCCGTGGCCGCGAAAACGGCCGGGAACCAGGCGCCCAGCCCATGCACTCCGACCAGGAGCTGCTGGCTGGTGTTGATATAGCCAAACAGCGCGCCGAAAACGGTGCCCGCGGCAAGGACATAGCCCATGGTCTGGCGATCGCCCAGCACGGCGCCGAAGCCGGCCAGCACCTCGGCCCGGCGGATCTTGATGCGCCGCTCGGGGGGCAGGGTTTCGGGAAACCGCAGCCAGCAGATCGCAAGCAGCACCCCTCCATAAAGCGCCAGCATCGCAAAGATCACCTGCCAAGGCGCCAAGGCCAGGGTGAGCTGGCCCAGGGCCGGCGCGACCACGGGTGCGGCCATGAAGACCATCATGACCAGCGACATCACCTTGGCCATGGGCCGGTCCGAATAGCAGTCGCGCACAGCGGCCGTGACGATCACCCGCGGCGCGGCGCCACCCACACCCTGCACAAAGCGCGCAATCAGCGCCGTGGTCAGATCGCCCGAGATCACCACAACCAGCGAGGCGATCGCATAGACCGCAAGCCCCGCAAGCATCGGAACCCGCCGCCCGAACCGGTCCGAGACCAGCCCCACAAAGATCTGACCGATCCCGAACCCCACCAGATAGGCCGTGATCACGCTTTGCACCTCGGTGGTCGAGGCCGCGCGCAGCGTCGCGCCCATATCCGGAAGCGCGGGCAGCATAATGTCGGTGGCCATTGCGTTGAGCGCGATCAGCGCCGCCAACAGGCTTACGAAGCTGGCAAAACTGATGGAGGGATGCGGGCTGCCGGCCGCGTTCGGGGCGTCGGCGGCAACGACGGTCTCTGTGCTCATCCCCCTGCTATAGGGGCTGTTTTGTTGCGGTGCAAACGCTCCCGTCCGCCGTCGCAAGAACGTCATGCAACCTGGTGCCCAACCCGCGGCGCCAGCAGGCCCCAAAGCACTCCCGGCTTGCCCCAGGACAAGCTCCAGTGCAGGCCCCTGGGCAGGCCCCAGTTTGGGCCCCAGTTTGGGCTCTGGCAAAATTATGCGCAGGCCTTGCAGCAATGGCGCCACACGCGTAAGTTTCACGCCATTCAAATGCAACTTGGAGCGGTCGGGTGGGGCGCAGTCGACGGCGAAGGCTGACACGATGGTTTTCGGCGTGGCACCGTGGCGCACCGGGCCGCAGGGCGCGGGGTTTCGCGCGCAATGAGCGCGGCAGCGCCACGATTGAGTTCGTGCTCTGGATCCCGTTCTTCCTCATCCTCCTGGGCATCCTCACCGACAGCGCCACGCTCTATCTGCGCCAAAACGAGATGTGGAACGTCTCCCGCGACACCGCACGGCTGCTCGCCACAGGCCAGATCACCGAGGCTCAGGCCACCGGCTATGCGCGCGACAACCTGCCCCTGGCCGGCACCCTCAACTACACAATCACGGCCAATGACCCCAGCGACCTGTCGAAATGGGTCGATATCAAGGTCAAGATCGGCGAGGCCAGCGTCTTTGGCTTTTTTGCCGCCATCGCCAACAATGATCTGACCGCCCGCGCTGTCATGCGCGCCGAACCGCTTTAGCCGCGCCCCAACAGGCAGCCCACCGCGCTGCCCCCTTCTTCTTGGCCCAAATACTCCCGCCGGAGGCGTCCCGGCCCCGCAACCGGCGCCGGGGATGCCCGGGTTCAGAAACGCAGCCGCTTGGCCTGCCCGACCTGCGCAAGCGCGCCGATCTGGTCGAGCGAGGCGTCGGCCACATCGCTGTCCACGCCCAAAAGCGCAATCGCCTCGCCGCCCTTCTCGGCCCGGCCCAGCGCAAAGGTCGCGATATTGACCTCCAGCTCGCCCAGCAGGGTGCCAAGCGCCCCGATATAGCCCGGCGCGTCGGAATTGGTGGTGTAGAGCATATGCGGCTGCGGCTCGGCCTCCAGATTGATCCCCTTGATCTGGATGAAGCGCGGCCGCCCATCGGAAAAGATCGTGCCGGCGACCGAGCGGGTCATGGTCTCGGAGGTCACAATGAGGCGCATATAGGTGCCATAGGCCCCCTGCTCATCCTTGCGGGTCTCGGCGATCCGGATGCCCCGCTCGCGCGCCACAATCGGGGCCGAGACCATATTGACCGCCCCCTCGCCCACCAAGGGCCGCAGGAGCGAGGCCGTCACCGCCGCCGTCAGGGGCCGCAGATTGAGCGCGCCGACCCGGCCCACATATTCGATCTCGATCTCGCGGATCGCCGTTTCGGTCACCTGCCCGGCAAAGCCGCCCAGCACCTCGGCCAGCCCGATCCAGGGCTTCAGCACCGGCGCCTCCTCGGCCGTGACCGAAGGCGCGTTGATCGCATTCGAAATCGCGCCCCGCATCAGGTAATCCGACATCTGCTCGGCAACCTGCAGGGCAACATTTTCCTGGGCCTCGCTGGTCGCAGCCCCCAGATGCGGGGTGCAAACCACATTGGGCGCCTCAAAAAGCGGGTTCTCGCGCGCCGGCTCCTCGGAAAAGACGTCAAAGGCCGCTCCCGCCAGCTTGCCCTCATGCAGCGCCGCGGCCACCGCCGCCTCATCGACCAGCCCGCCGCGGGCACAGTTGATCAGCCGCGCACCGGGTTTCATCGCCGCAATCCGCGCAGCCGAAAGGATCCCGGCGGTCTTTTCATTCTTGGGCAGATGCAGCGTCACGAAATCGGCGCGCGCGAGCAGCTCGTCGAGATCGAGCTTCTCCACCCCAAGCTCGGTCGCCCGCTCGGCCGACAGGAACGGGTCATAGGCGATCACCTTCATGCGCAGGCCCAGCGCCCGCGCGGCCACCACCGAGCCGATATTGCCGCAGCCGACCAGCCCCAGGGTCTTGCCGGTGATCTCCACCCCCATGAAGCGGTTCTTTTCCCATTTGCCGGCCCGGGTCGAGCCATCGGCCTCCGGCAGCTGACGCGCCAGCGCAAACATCATCGCAATCGCATGCTCGGCCGTGGTGATCGAATTGCCGAAGGGCGTGTTCATCACCACCACGCCCTTGGCCGAGGCGGCCGCAATGTCGACATTGTCCACCCCGATGCCGGCGCGGCCGATCACGCTCAACCGGTCGGCTTTTGCCAGCAGATCGGCGCGCACTTTGGTGGCCGAGCGGATGGCAAGCCCGTCATAGCCGCCGATGATGTCGGCCAGCCGGTCCGGGTCCTTGCCCAGATCGGGTTGGAAATCGACCTCCACGCCATTGTCGCGAAAGATCTGGACCGCACGCTCGGAGAGCGCATCGGAAATGAGAACCTTGGGCATGATCAGTCTCCTGCGCGCCACTCGGCGCGGTTGAGGCGAAAGACAAGACAATCATCCGTGCCAAAGCGGCGCGGAGCGACAGGGTGAAAGCCCAGCGCCCGGTAAAAGCGGTGGGCGGAGTGGTTGCTGGCCAGCGGGTCGATCAGGATCGCCCCGACCTCGGGCGCGGCAAAGCAGCGGTCGATGGCCTGGCTCATCATCGCCCGGCCATGGCCCTGGCGCAGGCAGTCGGGCGCCCCGATCCAGATGTCGATGGCGCGCAGGCCGGGGCCGCAATCGCCCCAGTACCGGGTGTCTTCGCGCGCAGGATCGATGATCTGCAGCAGGCCGATCGGCCTTTCGCCGAGCATCGCGATCAGCAGCGACCGCCAGGGCGGATCCTCGCCCAGCATCCCGGCCCAGTCCCAGCCGTCGATGCCGGCTTGCCGGACATGCGGCTCGGCTTCCCAGGCTTCCAGCTGCGGCTGATCGGCCGGCACCGCGGCGCGCAGGGTGACCATCAGCGCGGCAGGATCTGGTCGAGCGCAAACCATGGCGACATCCGTTCGCTCTCCGATCCCGGCGCAATGGTCCAGGCCGCGCCAAAGGCAAGCCCCGCGACCAGCGGCCGATGCGCCTCCAAAAACAGCGCCATGCCCGGGTTGCGGTCCGAAAACCCGGTCTGGTGCAGCCCGTGCTTGCCCGCCAGCCATTCCGCATCGCGCATGCCAAAGGCCCCGGCCAGCCCTTCGGCCTGCACCTCCCAGGCCAGCAGCCATTCGCCCGGCGCAAACCGTGCCTCCATGCCGGTGGTCAGATCAGCCGTCAGCATCACCGTGATCGCGTCGCTCGGGGTGACCGCAAGCTGCAGCCCGCCCAGGCTGATGCCATCCACGCGCATTCCCACGGGCAGCTCCGGCTGGGCCTGCGTCACCGCACCGGCATTGCCCGACGATGCGGCCAGCCGCACCCCGCCGAACGGGGTTTCCAACATCAGATCGGCCATGGCCGGTCAGGCCGCCGCCTGGCCTGCCTGCACTTGGGCAAAGGCCCAGTCGAGCCAGGGGGCCAGCGCGGCAATGTCGGCGCTGTCCATCGTGGCCCCGCACCAGATCCGCAGCCCCGGCGGCGCGTCGCGATAGCCGCCAATGTCAAAGGCCACGCCTTCGGCATCCAAAAGCGTCACCATTGCCTTTACAAAGGCGCGCTGCGCGGCGTCGTCCAGTCCCGCCACGGCAGGATCGGTGATCTTAAGACAGACGGAGGTGTTGGAGCGCGTCGCAGGATCGGCCACCAGGTTTTCCACCCAGGGCGTGGCATCGACCCAGGCCTGCAACGCCGCCAGATTGGCATCGGCCCGGGCCATGACCGGGGCCAGCCCGCCGAGGCCTTCCATCCAGGCAATGGCATCGAGCGCATCGGCCACCGCCCACATCGAAGGGGTGTTGATCGTCTCGCCCTTGAACACGCCCTCGATCAGCTTGCCGCCCTTGGTGAGGCGAAAGACCTTGGGCAGCGGCCGGTCGGGCGTGAAGGTTTCCAGCCGCTCGACTGCGCGGGGGCTAAGGATCAGCACGCCATGTGCGGCCTCGCCGCCCATCACCTTTTGCCAGGAGAAGGTGGCCACATCGATCTTCGCCCAGGGGATGTCTTGCGCAAAGACCGCCGAGGTCGCGTCGCAAATCGTGAGCCCTGCGCGATCCGCGGCGATCCAGTCGCCGTCGGGCACCCGCGCGCCCGAGGTCGTGCCGTTCCAGGTAAAGACCACATCCGCCTCTGGCCGCACCGCCGCCAGATCGGGCAGCGCGCCATAGTCTGCCGTCAGCACCCGGCAGTCGGGCAGCTTGAGCTGCTTTTGGGCATCCGTCACCCAGCCCGCGCCAAAGCTCTCCCAGGCCAGCATGTCGACCGGCCGGGCGCCCAGCAGGCCCCACATCGCCATCTCCACCGCGCCTGTGTCGGAGGCCGGCACGATCCCCAGCCGATAGTCGGCCGGCAGACCCAACAGGGCATGGGTGCGATCGATCAGATCCTTCAGCTGCGCCTTGGGGCCCGCGGCCCGGTGCGACCGGCCCAGCCAGGCCCGCGCCGCAATGGCCTCGGCCGACCAGCCGGGACGTTTCGCACAGGGACCGGAGGAAAACTCAGCACGCGCAGGCCGCGCCTGCGGTTTGGGGAGGCTCATGGACGGCTCCGACGTCAGGGCGGGTTTCCTGAGCCCGCCCCCGTCCGCCCTTGCCTGAGGACCGGCCCGCGCCCGCCTTAGGCTGGCGCCGACCTGTCCGTCAACCGAAAACCTGCGACCAACCGAAAATCAGCAACCAACCGAAAATCTGCGACATGCCCGACCCGTCACCTGCGCCAGAACGGTTTGGCTGCTTCCAGCAGGGCGGCTTCCCGGCTCAACCCGATATCGTTCAGCTCATGCGCGGTGAGCCCCTGCAAAGCCCGGCGCGACCCCGCGCGATGCGACCAGAGTGCCAGGCGGCGGGCAAGGGCGATCAGAAGTTTCGAGCCGACCGGCAGGGCCACAAGGGCTTCGAGCTCGCGAAGCGCTTTTGCATTGGATGTCATGGGGATGCCTTCCTTTCTTAATACCGCATTCATGCGGTGACATCGCCATCTAGCCGAATGCAGCGCCACCGCTCCACCCGGATCCCGACCGCAAGAAACGGGTGCCTGTCCCCACACCAGCCCCCGCCCGTCAAGGGCGCCCCCAGATCCTTCTTCTTGGCAAAAATACTCCCGCCGGAGGCGTCCCAACCCCGCCCCAGGCGCGGCTGTCGCCCAGGGCTCAGGCCGCCGCCACCTCGGCGCAAATCTCATCGACAATGTCGGCCAGAAGCGCGCGATCCTCGCATTCGCCCATCACGCGGATCAGCGGTTCGGTGCCCGATTTGCGCACCACCAGCCGGCCTGAACGGCCCATCCGTGCCTCACCGTCGCGGATCGCGGCGCGCACCGGTTCGCGGGCCAGCGGGTCTTCGCTGCCGGCAAAGCGCACATTTTTCAAAAGCTGCGGCACCGGGGCAAAGACCTTCCCCAGTCGCGACAGCGGGCGGTCGCTCTCAACCAGTGCGGCCAGCACCTGAAGCGCTGCGATCAGCCCGTCGCCGGTGGTGGTGTGGTCCGACATCACGATATGGCCCGACTGCTCGCCGCCAAGGTTCCAGCCGCCGGCGCGCATGGCCTCCACGACATAGCGATCGCCCACACTGGTGCGTTCCAGCCGCACACCCTGGCTGGCCAGATGCCGCTCCAGCCCCAGATTGGACATCACCGTGGCCACCAGCGTGTCGCCGCTCAGACGCCCCTGCCGCGCCCAGCGGCCGGCGATCAGCCCCATGATCTGATCGCCGTCAATGATCGTGCCGGCCTCGTCGATGACGATCACCCGGTCGGCATCCCCATCAAGCGCAATGCCAAGATCCGCATGTTCCGCGAGCACCGCGCGCCGCGCCGCATCCGTGGCGGTGGAGCCCACCTGGTCGTTGATGTTAAATCCGTTGGGCGACACCCCGATGGGCACGACATCGGCGCCAAGCTCCCACAGCACCTCGGGCGCGGTGCGATAGGCCGCGCCATGGGCGCAATCGACCACGATCTTGAGCCCGTCGAGCCGCAGCCGGCGCGGAAAGGTGGTCTTGGCGAACTCGATATAGCGCCCGCGCCCATCGTCGATGCGCGTGGCCTTGCCGATCTGGGCGGGCGGCGCAAGCTCGGGCGGCTGGTGGAAATAGGCCTCGATCGCCTCTTCGGCCGCATCCGAGAGCTTATAGCCGTCCGGGCCGAAAAACTTGATGCCATTGTCTTCAAAGGGGTTGTGGCTGGCCGAGATCATCACCCCCAGATCGGCACGGATGGACCGGGTGAGCAGCCCCACCGCCGGCGTCGGCACCGGGCCCAGCAGATAGACATCCACCCCCACCGAGGTGAGGCCGGCCGTGATCGCGGTTTCCAGCATATAGCCCGAGCGCCGGGTGTCCTTGCCCACCACAACCCGGTGCTGATGACTACCCGAGCGAAAATACCGCCCGGCCGCCATGCCCAGCCGCATCGCCGCATCGGCCGTCATTGCGCCGGAATTGGCCCGCCCCCGCACCCCATCTGTGCCAAACAACGCCCGTCCCATTGCCCCACCTGCGTTTTTCTCGCCCCACTGGCGTCCTGCCGCCCCGCCTGCCTTTGGCGCGGTCGGGGCGTTTGGGCCAGCTTGGCCGCCCGCTTCCGGTCGCTCCGCTTGGTCCGTTTCTGGCCAGGGCATCCCGCAAAGCTCTGCAATTCAAACGCTTTTGCCCGCTCCGCCGTCGCTGGGCAAGAGCACTGTTTATTTCACATTCCTTTGCGTGCAATAATTAGTGACATATTTTCTCATGTGGTTTTATTGGAATGCAGTGCCCCCTGCGTTAAATACCCATCCAGAGGCCCAGGATGGCCAGCAAAAGGAGAGCCGCATGGCACGCCGCACGCTTCCTGTGATTCTGACCGCCAATGATCTGATGGATGGCGACGCCGTCTGGTGGACCGGCGCCGGCTGGAGCCGCACCATCGGCCTTGCGCGCCGGTTTGAGAGCGCAAAGGACGCAGCGCCGATGCTCGAAACGCTCGGCCAGGACAGCGCGGCAATCGGCGTTTATGCGGTCGAGCTTGACCCCGACACCGACGCGCCTGCCCTGCGGCGCGAGGCGATCCGGGCGGCACGCGAGCCCAGCTTTGCCTATCTGCCCGCGGCGGCACAGCCCCAAACCGCCGGTCGGCGCGAGGCGGCCTGATGTACCGCTATGACGAGTTCGACGCGCAGATCGTGCGCGAGCGCGTCGCCGAATTCCGCGCCCAGGTTGCGCGCCGCATCGACGGGTCGCTGACCGAGGAAGAGTTCAAGCCGCTGCGCCTGATGAACGGGCTCTACCTGCAGCTTCACGCCTATATGCTGCGCGTGGCGATCCCCTATGGCACCTTGTCGGGCCGCCAGATGCGCCAGCTTGCCATGATCGCCGAGCGCTGGGATCGCGGCTATGGGCATTTCACCACCCGCCAGAACATCCAGTTCAACTGGCCGGTCCTGCGCGACGTGCCGGACATGCTCGACGCGCTGGCCGAGGTGGAGATGCATGCCATCCAGACCTCGGGCAATTGCATCCGCAACACCACCTCCGACCCCTTTGCCGGGGCCGCCACCGACGAGATCGAAGATCCCCGCATCACCTGCGAGCTGATCCGGCAATGGTCGACCCTGCATCCCGAATTCACCTTTTTGGGCCGCAAGTTCAAGATCGCCGTGACCGCGGCGTCGCAGGACCGCGCCGCGATCCGGGTGCATGACATTGGCATCGAGATCGTGCGCAACGCGGCTGGCGAAACGGGCTACCGGGTTCTGGTGGGGGGCGGTCAGGGCCGCACGCCGATGATCGCCAAGGAGCTGCGCGGTTTTCTGCCGCGCGAGGATCTGCTGCCCTATCTGGAGGCCGCGCTGCGCGTCTACAACCTGATGGGCCGGCGCGACAACAAATACAAAGCCCGCATCAAGATCCTGGTTCATGAGATGGGCATCGAGCGCTATCGCGAGATGGTCGAGGCGGAGTTTGCCAGTGGCGATCGCGGCGCCGCGCCAGGGACCGAGGAATTGGCGCGGATCGCGGCCTATTTTGCACCGCCAGCGCTGACGCCCCGCCCGGTTGATGGGGTTCACGCCGCCCGCGCGGCCCATCCCGATTTTGCCACCTGGGTCGACCAGAACGGCCATCCGCATCGCCAAGACGACCATCTTTCGGTAACAGTGTCGCTCAAGCCCGTGGGCGGTGCGCCGGGCGATGCGACCTCCGAACAGATGCGGGTGCTGGCCGAGGCGGCCGAGCGCTTCAGCCAGGACGAGATGCGGGTCACCCATGAGCAGAACATCGTTCTGCCCCATGTCGCGAAGGCCGATCTTTTCGCGCTCTGGTCACTGTTGCGCACGCAAGGGCTCGATGCAGCCAATCGTGGGCTGGTGACCGACATCATCGCCTGCCCGGGGCTGGATTACTGCGCCCTGGCCACGGCGCGCTCGATCCCCGTGGCCCAGGCGATCAGCACCCGCTTCAGCGATCTGAAACGGCAGCGCGAGATCGGGCCGCTGGCGATCAAGATCTCGGGCTGCATCAATGCCTGCGGGCATCATCATGTCGGCCATATCGGGATCCTCGGTCTCGATAAGGCGGGGGTGGAGAGCTATCAGATCACTCTGGGCGGCGAGCCGGCCAATGATGCGAGCCTGGGCGAGCGGACCGGGCCGGGCTTTGCCTATGACGAGGTGCCCGAGGTGATCGAGACGCTGGTGACGACCTATCTGAGCCTTCGCCAGACCGGAGAGACGTTCCTGCAGACCTATCGGAGGGTCGGCATGCCGCCCTTCAAGGAGGCGCTTTATGCCGACGCTGCGTGATCGCACCGGGGTGATCCCGGATGGCTGGACCCGGGCGGAATCCGCCGCGGAGGCTGTGGACGGGGCCAAGATCCTGCTGCCCTGGTCCGAGGAACTGACCCTTCCCGAGGCACATCCGGCCGAGATGCTGGGCCTGCATGTGGAAAACTCGGTGTCGGTCGAGGCGCTGCGGCCCGTGCTGACCCGGGTGGGGCTGATCTCAATCGCCTTTCCCTCCTTTTCCGATGGCCGGGGTTTTTCCATCGCAAAGCAGCTGCGCGGCATCGGGTTTCGCGGCCGGCTGCGCGCGACCGGTCCGGTGATTGCCGATCAGTTCGCCTATCTCTTGGAATGCGGGTTTGACGAGGTCGAAACGCCCGAGCGGCTCGATGCCCGCCAGCCCCAGCCGCAATGGGACGCAGCGCTCGCCCTGGTAAGCCTGAGCTACCAGCCGGGCTATCCCGGCCGGCGCAGCATCCTGGACGCACGGCGCGCCGCGCAGGGCGCTGCTCCCCAGGGAGGTGCGGCGTGAGCGGCGTGCAGACGGGCGGAGAGGACCGGCTGGTCTCGCTGCCCGCCCAGACCCTGGCCCGGGCGCTGACCCGGCTGGCCGAGGGCCTCTCGCCGCAGCAGATCCTTGCGCTCTCCCAGGACATCTTTGCCGGACGGCTTGCGATGGTCTCGTCCTTTGGCGCTGAAAGTGCCGCGCTTTTGCATATGACAGCCGAGATCGACCGGGACATGCCGGTGCTCTTCCTGGAAACCGGCATGCTGTTTTCGGCCACACTCGACTATCAGCGCGATCTGGCCGCAAGGCTGGGCCTGCAAGATGTGCGGCTGATCCGCCCCGACGCGGCGGCGCTGGAGGCCGAAGACGCGCAGGGCAGCCTGCATGCCACCGATCCCGACGCCTGTTGCAGCCTGCGCAAGACCCGGCCGCTGGAACACGCGCTGGCGCCGTTTTCAGCCTGGATCAC
>JBCBKN010000075.1:0-14273 GCA_038521775.1 Pseudomonadota bacterium
ATTGATCGACATCATCGCCGCGGCAAGATCGGCGTCGAGCTTGCCATAGATCGGCGCGCCCAGCCCCTCCGGCACACCCCGCGCCACCAGCTCGATCACCGCACCGACCGAATTGCCCGATTTGCGCAGCCCGTCCAGCGTTTCGGCCCAAAGGGCCGCGGCCTCCGCATCGGGGCAGAAAAACGGGTTGCGCGCGACCTCCGCCCAATCGCGTGTCTCGGTGCGCGCAGCCCCCATCTGCACCATCGCGCCCATTATCTCGACACTGGGCGCCAGCGCGGCCAGAACCGCCCGGGCCACACCGCCCGCCGCGACCCGCGCGGCGGTTTCGCGCGCCGAGGCCCGCCCGCCGCCGCGATAATCCCGCAGCCCATATTTGCGCCAATAGGCGATGTCGGCATGGCCCGGGCGAAAGCTCTGCGCGATCTCCGAGTAATCCTTGGAGCGTTGATCGGTGTTGCGGATCATCAGCTGGATCGGCGTTCCGGTCGTCGCCCCCTCAAACACGCCCGACAGGATCTCCACTTCATCGGCCTCGCGGCGCTGCGTGGTGTAGCGGCTTTGCCCGGGGCGGCGGCGGTCCATCCAGGGCTGCAGCGTCTCCGCGCTCAGCGCCACGCCCGGCGGGCAGCCATCGACCACAGCGCCCAGCGCCGGCCCGTGGCTTTCGCCCCAGGTGGTGACCCGAAAGACATGCCCGAATGTGTTGAGCGACATGGCCCTTCCCCCGTTTCCCGCCTCATATCCGCTCGTTGCCGCCGGCGAAAGGCCCGGTCTTGCAATCGGCCCGCGTCACGATATGGTCATCAACGCCTCGGGGTGCCCGGTTCGAGCCGGGCTGAGACGCGCGTGCGGACCCGTTGAACCTGAACCGGCTCATACCGGCGGAGGGAAGGCAGCGGGACAGCCCCCCTGACCTCTCCTTGCGCTTTTGAACAAGGAGGTGACCATGACCCGATTTTCTTTCCCTTCCGCAAAGGCGCTCCCTGCCGCCAAGGCGCTCACCGCAGCGCTCTCTCTTGCGGCGCTCTCTCTTGCGGCGCACTCTCTTGCGGCGGTCCCGGCCGCGGCCGAAGACCCGCCCGTGCTGACCGTCTATACCTATGACAGCTTCGTGTCGGAATGGGGCCCGGGCCCGCAGATCGAAGCCGGGTTCGAGGCGGAATGCGGCTGCGATCTGCGCTTTGTGCCGGCCGGCGACGGCGCGGCGCTGCTGTCGCGGCTGAAGCTTGAAGGCGCGCGCAGCGAGGCCGATATCGTTCTGGGGATCGACAGCCATCTCGTGGCCGAGGCGACGGCGACCGGCCTTTTCGCCCCGCATGGCGTGGCGGCCGCGTTCGACCTGCCCGTGGCCTGGGACGACCCGGCTTTCCTGCCCTATGATTGGGGCGTGTTCGCATTCGTCTATGACAGCACCCGGCTGGCCGAGCCGCCGGCAAGTTTCGAAGCCCTGACCGAGGCCTCGGAGGATCTGCGCATCATCATCCAGGATCCGCGCAGCTCGACCCCCGGGCTTGGCCTCCTGCTCTGGGTCAAGGCCGCCTATGGCGAGCGTGCGCCAGAGATCTGGGCCGGGCTTGCCCCGCGCATCCTGACCGTGACCAAGGGCTGGTCCGAGGCTTATGGGCTGTTTTTGGAAGGTGAGGCAGATATGGTGCTGAGCTACACGACCTCGCCGAGCTATCACAGCATTGCCGAGGGCGACGAGACCAAGCGCGCCGCGCTCTTTGAGGAAGGGCATCTGCTGCAGATCGAGGTGGCGGGCAAGCTGGCCTCCTCCGCCCAGCCCGAGCTTGCCGATGCGTTCCTAGCCTTCATGCTCGGCGAGGGGTTCCAGTCGGTCATCCCCACCACCAACTGGATGTATCCCGCGGTGATGCCAGCGGCGGGGCTGCCCGAGGGGTTCGCCGCCCCGCTCGGTCCGGATGCGGCGCGGATGATCCCGCCCGCCGAGGTGCCGGAGCTCAAATCGCAAGCGCTGGCCGAATGGCTGGCGGCGTTGAGCAACTGACCGGCGCTGCCGGACCGGGGCGGGTGTGACTGGTAACCTGTCCCCGCCTAATTTGTCCCCGCCGGTCTCCGATCGGGCAGGCGACCGGCCACGCACAGCGCCACGCGGCGTCTCGCCGGGCGGGCTGGCGGGATGGGCGGCGCTTGCGGTGCCGCTTCTCCTCATTGTGGCGCCAATCGCGGCACTTCTCGCCGCCGCACCGGCCGAGTTCGGCATCGGCCGGTATGAATGGGCCGCGCTGCGCTTTACGCTGCTGCAGGCGACCCTGTCGGCGGGGTTGAGCGCGCTGCTGGCGATCCCCCTTGCCCGCGCGCTCGCCCGGCGACGCTTCCCCGGGCGCGCCATGCTCACTGTGCTGCTGGGCGCCCCGTTCGTCCTCCCCGCAATCGTCGCGGTTCTGGGATTGACGGCAATCTGGGGCCGCGCCGGGCCGATCAGCGATGCGCTGGCCTCGCTGGGTGCCGCGCGGCTTGAAATCTACGGGCTTTCCGGTGTGGTGCTGGGGCATGTCTTCTTCAACCTGCCCCTGGTCACCCGCATGCTGGTGCAGGGTTGGGCGGCGGTTCCGCCCGAACACTGGCGCCTTGCCTCGCATCTTGGCATGAGCCCTGCTGCCATCGCCCGGCATATCGAGCGCCCGATCCTGCGGGAGGTTCTGCCCGGAGCACTTCTCCTGGTGTTTCTGCTCTCCATGACCAGCTTTGCCGTCGCCCTGACGCTGGGAGGCGGGCCCGCGGCCTCGACGCTGGAGGTGGCGATCTATGAAGCCGTGCGGTTTGACTTTGCACCCGGTCGCGCCGCGGTGCTTGGGGCCTTGCAGCTCGCCCTCGGGGCAGCACTGGCGGTCGCGCTCCTTTTTGCCGGGCGCGCGACGGGGTTCGAGCCCGGGTTGCAGACCGTGCCACAGGCCATGCCGGCGGCGCTGGCATCCCGGCATGCGCGGCTGACCGACGGGCTGGCCATTCTCGTCGCGGCGGCGTTCTTGGTTGCGCCGCTGGCCGCGGTTGCCCTGCGCGGCGCGCCCGGGCTAATCGGCGGTCTGCCCGCTGCGGTCTGGGAGGCGGCGGCCGTCAGCCTTGCCCTGGCCGGCCCGGCCGCGCTGCTCAGCCTGGTGCTGGCGATGGGCATTGCGTCCCTCACGCTCGATCTTGGCGGAGCCAGGGGTCGCGCGGTCGAGGCGATCGGGCTGATCGGCCTTGCCACCTCGCCGCTGGTTCTCGGATCGGGGCTCTTTTTGCTGCTCCGCCCCATGGTCGATCCGTTTGCGCTGGCCCTGCCGGTCACGGTTCTGGTCAATGCGGCAATGAGCCTGCCCTTTGCCCTGCGCCTGATGCTGCCCGCCTATGCGCGGCTGCGCGATCATGACGCGCGGCTGGCCGACAGTCTGGGCATGACGGGCTGGGCGCGGCTGCGTCTGGTGACCTGGCCGGCGCTGCGGCGTCCCGCCGGGGTTGCGCTGGGCCTGGCCGCGGCACTTTCGGCCGGCGATCTGGGCGTCATCGCGCTTTTTGCGCCACCGCAGACGGCGACGCTGCCGCTGGAAATCTATCGTCTGATGGGCGCGTACCGGATGGATGACGCGATGGGCGCGGCGCTTCTTTTGCTGATGCTCAGCCTGGGTTTGTTTTGGCTCTCCGGCCGGATTGGCGGCCGGTCATGATCGTGCTCGACGGCCTGAGCGTGCGGCGCGGCGGCTATGTGCTGACGGCCGATGTTTCCATCCCCCAGGGGGTCACCGCTCTGATCGGCGCATCCGGCAGCGGCAAGTCCACATTGCTGGAGGCGATGGCCGGGTTCATCGCACCCCAGGCCGGACAGATGCTCGTCGATGGCCGCGACATCACCGCCTTGCCGCCGGCCGACCGGCCCGTGTCGATCCTGTTTCAGGAGCGCAATCTTTTTGCGCATTTGACGCTGGCCGAGAATGTCGGGCTGGGCGTGGCGCCAGATCTGCGGTTGAGCCGTGCCGAGCGCGTGCGCATAGCCGGGGTGCTGGAGCGCGTCGGGCTTTCCGGCCTGGACATGCGGCGCCCGGGCGAGGTCTCGGGCGGCCAGCGTCAGCGCGCGGCGATCGCCCGCGCCGTGCTTCGGCAGCGGCGGGTCTTGCTGCTCGACGAGCCCTTTGCCGCGCTCGGCCCGGCACTGCGGCACCAGATGCTCGATCTCGTCGCAGAGATTGTGGCCGCCGAGGATATGGTCTCGGTGCTTGTCAGCCACACGCCCGAGGATGCGATGCGCATAGCACCCCTTACCGGGTTCCTTGGCTCAGGGCAGCTTTGCGGCCTACATGCCACAACCGATCTGCTGCGCAACCCGCCGCCGGAGCTGGCTGCCTATCTGGGCAGCGCGCGGCAGTGACGGGCCAGACCGGCCCGTCATAGCGGTCGCGCGTCGTGGTCAGCCGTCCTCGGCGCGCGGCGACTTGCCTTTCACCGAGGCCCAGATCTGTTTGTTGGTGTAAAACAGCAGCACCGACAGGAGGACCAGGAAGATCACCGCCGTGAGACCGGCCTCCTTGCGGGCCATCATCTTCGGCTCGGAAACCCACATCAGGAAGGCCGCGACATCCTCGGCCTGTTGCTCGATCGTCGCCTCGGTGCCGTCCATATACTCGACATCATCGCCCCAGAGCGGCTGGGACATGGAAATCCACCCGCCCTCGAACGCAACGTTTTCCAGAAGATAGGCGCCCGCCTCCTCCTTTTCCTCACCGGTATACCCGTTGAGGAGCGAGTAGATGTATTCCGGCCCGCCAATGCCTTGCACGAACTGATTGATGCCGGTGCCGTAAGGGCCGTGGAACCCGGCGCGTGCCTTCGCCATGAGGCTCAGATCCGGCGCGCCCGCATCGACATTCTCCGGAAAGCTGTCGGAGAGCCGCGTGGCGCGGTAATCGTCCAGATCCGGGTCGAAGACTTCGGGGTAATACTCTGCCACAAAGGCCTTGACCTGCTCCTCGGGCAGTTCCGGCCCGCCCGGATCGCCCAGATTGCGGAAGGCCACATATTGGATGCCGTGGCAGCCGGCGCAGATCTCCTGAAAAACCTGCAAGCCGCGCTGAAGCTGTTGCCGGTCATAGGATCCGAACGGACCCTCGAAGGAAAAGGCGACATCCGTCACTTCGGTATAGCCGCCGGCAGCCTGCGCCGACGGTGCGGCGAGCGCCGCGACGCAGGCAAGGGGCAGAAGCAATCGGGTGATCATCGCAGGGCGCTCCTTCACTCGGCCGGCTGCACGGACCCGCCGCCCGGCTTTTCGACCGACACCGCCTTGGGGCCGTAATGGGCGTTGAAATCCTCTTCGATGGTCTTGGGCTGCGGCAGCGGTTTCTCGATCACGCCAAGCAGCGGCAGGATGATCAGGAAATACGCGAACCAATAGGCCGAGCCGAGCAGCGCGATATAGGGGTAGATCCCCTCCGCCGGCATCGCCCCGACCCAGGTCAGCACCACGAAATTCACCACAAACAGCCAGAACCACCATTTGAACATCGGCCGGTAGCGCCCGGAGCGGACGCGGCTGGTGTCGAGCCAGGGCGCCAGCGCCATCACCGCAATCGCACCGAACATCGCCAACACGCCAAAGAATTTCGCATCGATGATGCCGAAACTCACCCAATTCGTCAGCGCCACAATCCACACATCATCGGTGAAGGCGCGCAGAATGGCGTAGAAGGGCAGGAAGTACCATTCGGGAACGATATGTGCCGGCGTCGCCAGCGGGTCGGCCGGGATGTAGTTGTCGGGATGCCCCAGATAGTTCGGCATGAACCCGACAATCGCAAAGAACACCGCCAGGATCACCGCGAGCGCAAAGAGATCCTTGATCACGAAATAGGGCCAGAAGGGCACCGTGTCTTTCTTGGCCGTCTCGATATCCTTGCGCCGAACCTCGACACCGGTGGGGTTGTTGTTGCCCGTGGTGTGGAAGGCCCAGATATGCACGATCACCAGCCCCGCGATGACGAAGGGCAGCAGATAATGCAGCGAGAAGAAACGGTTGAGCGTTGCATTGTCGACCGCGGGTCCGCCCAGCAGCCAGGTCTGGATGTCGGGACCGATGCCCGGGATTGCGCCGAAAAGGCCGGTGATGACGGTCGCACCCCAGAAGCTCATCTGCCCCCAGGGCAGCACATAGCCCATAAAGGCCGTGGCCATCATCGCCAGATAGATCATCATGCCGATGATCCAGGTCACCTCGCGCGGGCTCTTGTAAGAGCCATAATAAAGACCCCGGAAGATGTGCAGATAGACCGCAACAAAGAACAGCGACGCGCCGTTCTGATGCAGATAGCGCAGCATATGCCCGCCATTCACGTTGCGCATGATATGCTCGACACTGGCAAAGGCCTGGTCGACATGCGCCGTGTAATGCATGGCCAGAACGATGCCGGTGATGATCTGCAGCGCCAGGCAGAAGGTCAGGACAATGCCCCAGATCCACATCCAGTTGAGGTTCTTGGGCGTGGGGATCATCAGCGTGTCATAGAGCAGCCCGGCAATCGGAAGCCGGCTGTGAAGCCACTTCTCAAACTTGCTCTTCGGCTCGTAGGATTCGTGCGGAATGCCAGCCATCTTCTGTCTCCCTAGCCCAGTTTCAGCACGCCATCTTCGATGAAGGCCGCGACGGGAACGTCGAGGTTGCGCGGCGCGGGGCCTTTGCGAATGCGCCCCGACGTGTCGTAATGCGAGCCGTGGCAGGGGCAGAACCAGCCGCCGAACTCACCCGCGCCATCGCCCAGCGGCACACAGCCCAGATGCGTGCAGACGCCCAGCATCACCAGCCATTCGCCGTTTTCGTCAAGCGCGCGGTTCACGTCATCGGCCGGCGCGTCGCCCAGATTGGCATTGCGGGCGTCCTGATCGGGCAGATCGTCCAGCGGCACGGCGCGCGCATCCTCGATCTCGGCCGGGGTGCGGCGCCGGATGAAGACCGGCTTGCCCAGCCATTTGACCGTCAGCTGCGTGCCCTCGACCACATCGGCCACATCGACCTCGATCGAAGACAGGGCAAGCACATCGGCGCTGGGGTTCATCTGGTTGGCCAGGGGCCAGATCGCCGCGCCGGCGGCAACGGCTCCGGTGGCGGCAGTTGCGACATAGAGGAAGTCGCGCCTTGTGCCTTCGGTCTCGTCGGTATGAGACAAGCGTCTTCTCCTGCTGCGGTCGTCTCTGTCAGTCTCGCGGCGCCCGTACGCCAACCCGAACTCTGAAGTGGCGCACGAATCTTGACGCGACGTTTCCTTCGCCAGCATTTCACCTACACCGCTCGTTTCAGCCATGCCAGCGGACAGGGCGACGCAGTTGCATCGAGACCCGATTGGTGCAGATTGAGCGCGCCCGATTTGGCACGCGTCCGGACAGGGAGGCAGCGATGCGGCTGGCCGCGTTTCAGCCCGACAACCCCTATAATCTCGGCGCGCTGATCCGGCTTTCGGCCTGTTTTGGCGTGCCGCTCGATGTGATCGAGCCGTGTGGGTTTCCGCTTTCCGAACGGGTGCTGCGCAAGACCGCGCTCGATTATGGCGCGCGGGCCGACATCCGGCGGCATGACGGCTGGGCCAGCTTTGCCGCGCGCCGGGCCGCAGAACCGCATACCCGACTTGTCGCGCTCAGCGTACGGGGCGAGACCCCGGTCTGGTCGCACGGCTTTGGGCCCGACGACATTCTGCTGCTGGGCCGCGAATCACAGGGGCTGCCGAAGGAGATTTTCGATGCGGCGGACGCACGGCTCTGCATCCCCATGCCGGGCGGCGGTCGGTCGCTGAACGTCGCCATGGCCGCAGCGGTCGCATTGGGCGAGGCGCTGCGGCAGATGTCGCGGGCCGAGGCATAGGGGCCCCGGCGGGCCCCGGCGCCCGCGCGCGGAAAGCGGGCCTGCTCAGCCCAGATGGTAGAGCGTCTCGAAAAGCCGCGGATCATAGCTTGTCTGCGCAAAGGTCTCGCCACGCGACAGGATCGACACCGCATCATGGCTGTGGAGCGATTCCTGATGGCTCGCCACCACCCGGAAATCGCCGATCCGCGCATCATCGGCCAGCGCCTTGCAGATCAGCCGCACGGCATCCTCCACAAAAATCGCGTTGGCGCCGTTGAGCTCGGCAAAGGCCTGCTCATCCTCGCGCTTCACCATCACCTGGGTTTCGGTGACGATCGCCTCGCGGCAGAGGCCCACCAGATCCTCGATCCAGAGCCGGCCCTCCTCCAGCGCCACCGAGACCCGCGCGACCGAACGCTGCGAATGCGGCGTGGCAATGCGGCCCCGCAGATCCCGCGCATGCTCGGACAGTTCCAGCGAGCAGGGGCAGGTCGAGGAATAGACATAGTCGAGATGAATGATCCGGGTGATGCTGTCGCCGGTTTTCAGCATCTCGAAGGCCACATCATAGTACTGATAGCCCTCCAGCCCGCTGCGCAGCGACGGCATCAGCATCGGATAGCGAAAGCGCAGCTGGATGCGTGCATCGAAGCTTTCCAGATCGTTCAGATAGCTGTCGAGCACCTTTGCAATGCGCTCAAAGTCGAAATGCTGGTCGGCATGCCGGTAAAAGGACCGCATGATGCGGCTCATATTGATGCCCTTCTTGGTCGCGGCGAGCGAGACCGACCCGGTGACCGAGGTTTCCAGCTGCAGGCAGCCTGTGTCGCGGGTCTTGATCGACAGGGGCAGGCGGAAATTGGAGATGCCGACATGCTGGATCTCGGCCTTTTCGCCCTTGATCAGGCTTGAGGGGCCGTTCTGCAGATCGGGCATGCTGGCCTTGTAATCCGCGTCGGGGCGGAAATCGGCCTGGTATTCGCGGCTGAGATCGGGGCCACGCGACTCGACGACGCGCGCAAGCACCTCCTCATAGCCCTCGGGCCCGTCATTGGCGCTGGACCAGCTCAGCAATGTGCGAAGCGCTGCCTCCGCCTCCTCGCGGCTGGGACGCTCCCCGGGCGTTGAGCGAAGATCACCTTGATAAACGTTCATCGTATTCCCCTTTTGGCATCGTCAATGCCGGCACCACTCGCCTTCTGGCGATACTCCTGCATTATTTAATCTACTCTTGGTTGAGTCAATCAAAACAGCGCCATGCGTTAAGGAATAAGTAGGCCGGGCACGGCGCGCGGCCAGACGCGTCGCGGAAACGTGCTGGGCTTTGTGTGGTGCTGGGCTTTTTGTAATGCTGGGCTTTTTGATGGGCTTTTTGTACCTGCCCCGGCTGCCGCCCGGTTTCGTGCCCGGCGGCTCCCGGTGCCAAACTGCGCTAGACGGCGTCGAGCGCGGCCAAAAGATCGGCGTGCAGATCGTCGGCATCCTCCAGCCCCACCGACAGGCGCACAAGCCCCGCCGAGATGCCCAGCACCGACCGCGCCTCGGCGCTCAACCGCTGATGGGTCGTGGTGGCGGGATGGGTGACGAGCGATTTCGCATCGCCCAGATTGTTGGAGATCTGCCAAAGCCGCAGCGCGTTGAGAAACCGGAACGCCTCGGCCTCGCCTCCGGCGATTTCAGCCGACAGCACGGTGCCGAAGGCGCGCATCTGCCGGGCGGCCAGCCCGTGCTGGGGATGGCTGGAGAGGCCGGGATAGATCAGCCGGCTGAGCTTGGGATGGCCGGACAGGTTTTCGGCCAGCGCCTGTGCGGTTGCGGCCTGGGCGTCGCAGCGCAGCGTCAGCGTCTCCATCCCCTTGAGCATGACCCAGGCGTTGAACGGGCTGAGCGCCCCGCCGGTATGTTTGAGATAGGGCTCAAAAGTCTCGCGGATGAAGGCCCGGGAGGACGCGACCACCCCGCCCAGACAGCGCCCCTGCCCGTCGATATGCTTGGTCGCCGAATAGACGATCACGTCAGCGCCAAGGCCGCGAGTGTTCTGGAAAACCGGCGTGGCAAAGACATTGTCGACGACCACCAAGGCCCCCTGGGCATGGGCAATCTCGGCCACCGCGGCAATGTCGATCACCTCCAGGGCGGGGTTGGAGATCGTCTCGAAGAAAACCAGCTTCGTGTCCGGCCGCACGGCCTGCGCCCAGGCATCGAGATCGGTGCCGTCGATCAGCGTGACCTCGACCCCGAAGCGCGGCAGCAGCGTCTCGACGATATAGAGGCAGGAGCCAAAAAGAGCGCGCGCGGCGACCACGTGATCGCCGGCCTTAAGCTGCGAGAAGAGCGCGCCACTGACCGCGGCCATGCCCGAGGCGGTGGCAAAGGCATCCTCGGTGCCCTCCAGCGCCGCGACCCGCTCCTCAAACATCCGCACGGTGGGATTGGCATAGCGCGAATAGATAAAGCCCTCATCCTCGGCATCACCGCGAAACCGCGCCGCGGCGGTTTCGGCATCCGGATAGACATAGCCCTGGGTGAGAAAAATCGCCTCGGAGGTCTCGGCATATTGGCTGCGCCGCGTGCCGGCATGCACAAGCTTGGTGCGGTCGCTCCATCCCTGCGGTGAAAGATCGGTGGTCATCGAGGCCCCCTTCATATTGCCTCGACCGGGTGCGATCGGGGCGCGGGGCCTCGACCTTTTAGCGGCTTTGGTTCGGCACGGGCCCGAACAGCAACGGGCCTGCCGGGCGGCCCGCAATCCGGTCTCCAAATCGCCGCCCTGATGGGTGTGGTACTGCAGCGGGGCCGCGGCCGCAAGGCTCAGCGGCCGACCACCATGCGGGCCAGAACCCGATCGCGCAGCACAAAATGGTGATAGAGCGCGCCGACGATGTGCACGGCAAGGACGATCATCAGGGCAATCCACGCGGCGATATGGGCGGTGACCAGGGTCTCGGTCAGCTTCTGATCGCCGGTCGGAAACGGATCGGGCATCTCAAAAAGGCCAAAGACCATGTTGCGCACCCCCAGATCCTGCAAGGGTGAGGCCGAGACCATCAGCCATCCCGAAATCGGCACCGCGATGATCAGCACGTAAAGGGCAATATGGTTGGCCTTGACCGCCAGGATCTGCCAGCCGGGCGTGTCGCCCGGAAGACCCGGCGCGGCCGGATTGGCGCCGCGCCACAAAAGCCGGATCACCGCCAGAACCAGGGCCAGGAAGCCCCAGCTCTTATGGTCCTGGATCAGCTGGTAGTGCTCGAGTTTCTGGGTGTCCATGTAAAGGCCCAGACCGGTCATCCCCAGAATGATCACGGCCATGGCCCAGTGGATCAGGCGCGAGACCCATCCCCAGCCGGAATGCGAATTTTGCAGACCCATCCCCGGTCCTTTCCACTGCGGCCCGCCGGTCAGTTGGCGGGCATCATCTCGATGTCAACGCGGACCGGGATCTCGCCCGTCACCGCGGGCGCGGCAAAGTCCATCTGGAACGCCACCCGATCCACAACGCCGGTTGCGGTCAGCCCGATCACCTCACGGCCCTGCGACAGCGGTGTGACGCCGCGGGCATTCAGGCGCACGTCAAAGACGACCGGCAGCGTCACATCGCGGATCGTGAGGTCGCCGGTCATGCGCGCGGTCTCAGCGCTGGTCAGCACGACATTGGTCGACACGAAGGTCATCACCGGAAAGGCCTCGACATTGAGCAGGTCGGGAAACTTCCGCACATGGCCATCGCGCGTCTCCGATCCGGTGTCGATGCTGGCCGTGGCGATATCGACGCGCACCCGTGTCGCCTCGATGTCGGTGGGGTCGAAATCGATGTCGAACTCATAATCCGAGAACCGGCCGAAGAAGTTCGAGAACCCCAGATGGTTCATCTGGAACGTGATCGCGGTGTGATCGGGGTCCACGACATAGGGCTCGGCGCGCAGCGGCGCGCCAGCACCGGCACAGAGAATGAGGCAGATGAGCAGACGACGCATGGGTCCCTCCAAATGCTGAGATACGCCCAATGCAGCCCGATGCCAGGGCGCAGCGTCAAACAATTTGTTTACATCATGATGTGAAACGCCGTGGGCTCGACGGCTCAGCGCGTCGGCACAGGCGCATCGCCGCGGTAATCGTAAAACCCCCGCTTTGCCTTGCGGCCCAGCCAGCCCGCCTCGACATATTTCACCAAAAGCGGGCAGGGGCGGTATTTGGTGTCGGCCAGCCCCTCATGCAGCACGTTCATGATCGCAAGGCAGGTGTCGAGCCCGATGAAATCGGCCAGCTCGAACGGCCCCATCGGGTGGTTGGCGCCCAGTTTCAGCGCCTTGTCGATCGATGTGACCGTGCCGACCCCCTCATAAAGCGTGTAGATCGCCTCATTGACCATCGGCATCAGAACCCGGTTGACGATAAAGGCGGGAAAGTCCTCGGCCGAGGCGGCGGTCTTGCCCAGCCGCTCGACCACATCAAGCATCGTGCGATAGGTCGCATCATCCGTGGCGATGCCGCGGATCAGCTCGACAAGCTGCATCACCGGCACGGGGTTCATGAAATGAAACCCCATGAAGCGCTCGGGCCGGTCGGTGTTTGCCGCAAGCCGCGTGATCGAAATCGACGAGGTGTTGGTGGTCAGGATCGTGTCCGCGCCCAGATGCGGCACGATGCCCTCAAAGATGCGCCGCTTGAGCGCTTCGTTCTCGGTTGCCGCCTCGATGATCAGATCTGAACTGCCCAGTGCGGCGGCCTCAAGCTCGGTGCTGATCCGCCCCAGCGCGGCATCGCGGGCGGCCAGTTCGATGCGACCGCGCCCGACCTGGCGGTCAAGCGCCGTTTCGATCTGCGCCCAGGCGCGGTCCAGCGCCTCCTGCGAGATGTCATTGAGCCGCACGTCATATCCGGCAAGGGCAAACACCTGCGCAATGCCCGTGCCCATCTGACCGGCGCCGATCACGCCCACGCTGCGAACCTGCATCTGCACCCCATCCTGTCGCAGCGCCTCCAAGACGCTGGCGCCGAGGGCCGAGCATAGCGACCGTCCGACCCTTCGCAACCGCTTTCCCCGCGCCGGCGATGCGCGCGATTTTCTTAAAACCGGTTGATTAACCGCTTGTTGCGTATGTGGGTTTAGCGAATGCGCGGCCCAAGACATGCGGGCCGGAAAAGGGGCGCAATGTCGTTTCAGATGAACCTGTCGGAGGCGGGCGGGGCACCGCTCTACCGGTTTGGGCGCTTGGGGCTGGAGTTTCGGGGCCCCGAGCCCGACCTGACCGCGCCCTATATCGCCTGTGTCGGCGGGTCGGAGACCTTTGGGAAATTCACCGAGCTGCCCTTTCCCGATCTTCTGGGCGGTCTGATCGGGCGGAGTGTCGTCAATTTCGGGGCGGCCGGGGCCGGGCCCTGCGCGTTCCTGGAGGATGATGCGGTGCTGGACGCGCTGTCCCAGGCCGAGCTTTGCATCGTGCAGGTGACCGGGGCGGCCACGATCTCCAACCGGTTCTTCTCGGTGCGACCGCGGCGCAATGAGCGCATCATGCATGTGACCGATGAACTGCGCAGGCTCTATCCCGGCGTGAAGCTCGACGGCATCCGCTTCACCGGCCGGCTGCTTGCCCGCCTGCACCAGCTCGACGCGGCGGCATTCGTTGAGGTTGAGGAGGAGCTCAAGCTCGCCTGGGTCGACCAGATGCGCCGGTTCCTCGGCGCGATCGAGACGCGAAAGATGCTCTTTTGGTTTGCCGATCGGGCGCCGGAGGCCTCGGGCGACGGGCTTGCGCCGGATTGCCGCCCCGCCCCTGCCTTTGTGGATGCGCGGATGATCGGGGCGCTGGCGGGCTTGGTCGAGCAGACCGTCATCTGCACGGTTCCGCCTGAGAGCGGCACGGTCCTGCGGCTTGATCAGCCGATCCTGGGCCCCGAACAGGCGGCCCGGCGCTGCGCGCCTTCGCCGCGCATGCATATGCTGGGGGCCGAGCGGCTGGCCCAATTCCTGCGGCCGCAGCGCGGCGCGGCGGCCTGAGGCCGCAATCGCCACCAGTGAAAAGACGAAATGTCGCCAAAGGCGACGCAATGCAGTTGTCGCGAAAGGCGACGCAACCAAGCTGTCGCCAAAGGCGAAAAGGCACCCCGGTCGCGAAAAGGCGACACACTTCTCCGTCGCCAAAGGCGACATCACGTTTCTCTCGCCGCAGGCGATATGTCGTCTCCGTCGCCAAGGGCGAGATGACGTCACCGTTGCCAAAAGGCGGCATCGCGTCCGTCTCGCCGCAGGCGGCATGACCCAGATTTCGTCGCAGGCGCTTAAGCGGCGCCCGACCGCATGGGCAGACCGGCCTGCCCCCGGCCCGCCTGTGGCCGGCCCGTGGCCAGCCGCGCGGATCGCCGCCTCAGGCCGTGTGGGTCAGGCTTGGCGGATCTGCCGGCGCCGCACGGCCGCGACCCGACAGGGACGGGTTTTCCAAGA
>JBCBKN010000076.1:0-14188 GCA_038521775.1 Pseudomonadota bacterium
TATAAACAAAACAAATGGAACACGCTGACCGGGGTGATCGAAGGCACCCTGCTTGGTGACGGCAACACGATCAAAATCACCTCGGTCAGCATGGCCGCCCGCAACGGCTTCACGTACGGATCCTCGGTGAACATCCTGGCAAATTCCGACTTTGCCTATCGCGGATGGGGCATCACCACGCTGGATGGCTCAAAGGTGAATTTCTCCTACAGCGATTCACGCTTCAGCAAGGGCTTTAACATCTGGTCGAAGTCCAACACGGTGTCGACCAACCCTTGGGGCAACTACCTGGTCAAACACGGCTACAAGGCCAAGAACTGGTCGATCAAGGAAATGCCCCACACCGCCCCCGTGCCGCTGCCGGCCTCGGGCCTGCTGCTGCTGGCCGGGCTCGGCGGGTTCGCGCTGCTGCGCCGCCGCAAGACGGCCTGAGCGGGTCAGCCATCGCTTTGGGGGTCGCGGGATTGCGCGGCCCCTTTTTCTTTGCCGGCTTCTGCAGCGCATGATCCTGGCGCCGGATGCTTCAATAGCCGGTGATCCCCCCATCGATGGCCAGGGCCTGGCCGGTCATAAAGCTGTTTGCCGGATCGGCGGCCCAAAGGATCGCCTGCACGATCTCGGCCGCCTCGCCGATGCGCCGCATTGGCACGCCGCGCACCAGTTCGGCCTCGGCCGCGGCGCGGTCGGGCGCCATGGACAGCGTCTGATCGACCATCGCGGTGCGCGCAAAGGCCGGGCAGATCGCGTTCACCCGAATGCCGCGGCGCGCGTATTCGATCGCCGCGGTGCGCGTCAGCCCCACCACCCCATGCTTGGCGGCCGCGTAAATCGACAGGGTCGGTGAGCCGATCAGCCCGGCCACCGAGGCGATGTTGACGATCACCCCGCCCTCGCCGCCGTCGCGATGCTGCGCCTCCATCACCGGAAGCTGCGCCTGCAGGGCCCAGAACACGCCCAGAAGATCGACCTCGATCACCGCGCGGGCGGTTTTCTCGTCGATCTGGGGCGTCTTGGCCGGCGGATTGACGATGCCGGCATTGTTGACCGCGATGTCGAGCCGGCCGAACCGGTCGCGCGCCAGGGCCACCAGCCGGTGCGACAGGGCGGGGTCGGCGACGCTGCCCGCCTCCTGCGCCACGCTGTGCCCGGCCTCGGTCAGCCGATCTGAAAGTGCTGCCAGACCCGTCGCATCGAGATCCGAGAGCACCATTTGCGCGCCTTCGGCCGCAAACCGCTCGGCCGTCAGCGCCCCGAACCCGCCCGCAGCGCCGGTGACCAGAACGGTCTTTCCCGCAAACCGGCTCATGCCGCACCTGCCGTGGCAAAAAGGCCGGCCGGGCCGACGACATGCATGCCGCCATCGAGCGGCAGGATCGCGCCCGAGACATAAGACCCGCCGGGCCCGCAGAGAAAAAGCGTGGCTGCGGCGATATCGGCCGGCATGCCGACCCGGCCCAGCGGCACGTTGGCGCCCACTTTCTCCTGCTGGGCCTCGGTGCCGATGGCAAAGCGCGTCATTTTCGAGGGGAACGGCCCGGGCGCAAAGGCGTTCACGGTGATGTGCCGATGCGCCAGCTCACCGGCCAGGATCTGGGTCAGATGATGCACGGCGGCCTTTGAGGCGGAGTAGGAATAGGCCCCCTCGGCCAGGGGCACGGTGCCCATGACCGAGCCCAGATTGATCACCCTTGCCGGATCGCCCGCAGTGCCGGCCGCCGCCAGCAGCGGGGTGAGGTCGCGGGTCAGCGAAAAGACGGCGGCGACATTGACCCCCATCACCCGCCCCCATTGCGCGTGGGGAAAGCTCTCATAGGGCTCGCCCCAGGTGATCCCGGCATTGTTGAGAAGGATATGCAGCCGGTCGGTGCGCGCGCTGACCTCGGCAACCAGGGCGGCCAGCGCCGCCTCGTCGCCCACATCGCCGGCAAACCCCTCCGCGCGGCCCGGGCCGATACCGGTCAGCTCGGCGGCCACCGCCTCGCAGGCCGGGCCCTTGCGGCTGGCGATCAGCACATGCGCCCCTGCCCGCACCAGCGCCTCGGCGGCCATCCGCCCGATGCCGGTGGCACCGCCCGTGACCAGCGCGACCTTGCCGCGCACGCCAAAAAGCGCGTCCATATACCCGTCCCCATCGGCCATGTCTGCCTCCCTTCTCGCGGACGCTGCGTCAGACAGGTCCGGCGTCGCTTGACTTCATTGTCGCGAGAATGGCTTGAATGACCCGCCGGGGAAAGCCCGGTCAAAACCGACGCGACGGGAGGATGCCCCATGACGATCCCCGCAACCATGCAAGCGCTGGTGCAGCTGCATGACGGCTATACCACCGAACCCCAGGATCAGCGTCTGTCGGACATGTCGCCCTTTGTGGCGCTGCGCGAGGTTCCGGTGCCCCAGCCCGGGCCTGGCCAGGCGCTGATCAAGATCGCGCGGGCGGCGGCCAACCCCTCGGACATCGCCTTCATCAAGGGCGCCTATGGCCAGCCCCGCAAGGCGGGCATTGCCGCGGGGTTCGAAGGCGTGGGCGAGGTTGTGGCCGGCGACACGCCGCTTTTGGGCAAGCGGGTGAGCTTTTTTGGCACCGGCACGGGCACATGGGCGGAGTATTCTCTGACCGACGCGCAGACCCTGATCCCGCTGCATGACGCGGTGGCCGACCGCGACGCCGCCGGGCTGATCGTGAACCCGCTCACCGCCATGGCGATGTTTGACATCGTGCGGGCCAGCGGCACCGAAAGCTTCATTGCCACCGCGGCGGGCTCGCAGCTGGGCAAGTTTCTGATCCAGCTTGGCGCCGAGCATGGCATTCCCTGCATCGCCGCGGTGCGCCGGGCCGAACAGGCCGCGGCGTTGACGGAAATGGGCGCGGGCGCGGCGCTGACCATCACCGATGCGGATTTCGAGGCCGAGGCCAAGCGCGTGCTGGGCGAGATGAAGCCGCGCATCATGCTCGACGCAGTGGGCGGGCCAGCCTCGGCCACACTCTTCTTTGCCATGCCCCGCAAGGCCCGCTGGATCGTCTATGGCCGGCTGGAAAGCACCCCGCCCGCGCTGACCGAGATCGGCCAGTTCATCTTCCTGCAAAAGCAGATCGAGGGGTTCTGGCTCACCTCCTGGATGCGCGAGGAAGCGCCCGAGCGGGTGGGTGCTGTGATCTCCGAGGTCCAGCAGCGCTTTGCCGATGGCCGCTGGAGCACGGATGTGAGCGCCGAGATCCCGCTCTCGCGGGCCATGGAGGAGATGCCCGCGGCCTATTCGCAGCCCGACAGCAAGATCCTGATCGCACCGGGGGGGTGACCATGCCCGCCGCTTTGCCCGAACAGATGACCGCGCTGGTGCTGCGCGAGAGCGGCTTCAGCCCCGTGTCCAAGGCCATCACGCGCGAGCTGTCGGACATCGACACGCATCTGGAGCTGGCGGAGATCCCGCTGCCCAAACTCAAGCCGGGCCAGGTTCTGGTGCGGGTGAAATACGCCTCGGTGAACCCCTCGGACACCAGCTTTGTGCAGGGCGTTTATGGCCAGGCGCGGGTGAAGGGCATGCCGCCGGGGTTTGAGGGCATGGGCACGGTTGTGGCGGGCGAGGGCCTCTTTGCCCGCGCCCTGCTGGGCCGTCGGGTGGCCTTTGCGGTGCCGCCGGGCGGCTCGGGCGCCTGGGCCGAATATGCCGTGACCGAGGCGCGCGCGGCGATCCCGCTGATGAAGGGGGTGCGCGACGAGGATGGCGCGGCGCTGATCGTGAACCCGCTGACCGCCGCGGCGATGGTCGCCGATGTGCCGGCCCGCGGGGCCTTCATCGCCACGGCCGCGGCCAGCCAGCTGGGCAAGCTGATGGCGGGGCTGGCCAAGGAAACCAACCGCAAGATGATCGGGATCGTGCGGCGCGATGCGCCCATCGAGCCGCTCAAGGCCCTGGGCGCGCGCGCGGTTCTCAACGAAACCGATCCGGGTTTTGATGCAGCCCTGGCCGAGGCGATCGAAACCCACCGGCCCAAGGTGCTGCTCGACGCGGTGGCGGGCGAGGTCGCGGGGCGCGTGCACAGCGCGATGGGCCAGGGCGCGCGCTGGGTGATCTATGGGCGGCTTGCCATCGACCCGCCGCAGATCCTCGCGCCCGAACAGCTTATCTTTGCGCAAAAGCAGATCGAGGGGTTCTGGCTTGCGGGCTGGTTCATGAAAAGCTCGCTGCCGCGCATGATCATGACCATCCGGGCGGTGCAGCAGCGCTTTGCCCGCGGCGCCTGGACGACCGAAATCGGCGCCAGGGTGCCCTTGCGCGAGGCAATGACCCGCCTGCCGCAAGCCCTGACCCAACCCGATGTAAAGACCCTGATCTCGATGGAGTGAGCCATGGCCCTGACGCCTCATTTCGACACGTTGCGGCTGCCCATCGTGGCCTCGCCGATGTTCATCATCTCCAACCCCGAGCTGGTGATCGCCCAGTGCAAGGCGGGCATCGTGGGCAGCTTTCCCGCGCTCAATGCCCGGCCTGCCGAGCAGCTGCATGAATGGCTGACCACCATCACCGAGGAGCTTGACCGCTACAACCAGGCCAACCCGGACAGCCCCGCCGCGCCCTTTGCCGTCAACCACATCGTGCACCGCTCCAATGACCGGCTGATGCATGACATCGAGGCCACGGTGAAGTTCAAGGTGCCGATCATCATCACCAGCCTTGGTGCGCGCGAGGAGGTGAACGAGGCCGCCCATTCCTATGGCGGCGTGACCCTGCATGACGTGATCAACAACAAATTCGCGGCAAAGGCTGTGGAGAAGGGCGCCGATGGGCTGATCGCGGTGGCCTGGGGCGCGGGCGGGCATGCCGGGCAGCTCTCGCCCTTTGCCTTCATCCAGGAGATCCGAAGCTGGTTTGACGGCCCGCTGCTTCTGTCGGGCTCGATTGCCACGGGCGATGCGGTGCTGGCCGCCCAGGCCATGGGGGCCGATCTCGCCTATATCGGCTCGCCCTTCATTGCCACGGCCGAGGCGCGGGCCACCGAGGCCTACAAACAGGCGGTGGTCGACGGCACGGGCGAGGATATCGTCTACACCAATCTCTTTACCGGGGTGCATGGCAATTACCTGCGCAGCTCGATCGTCAATGCCGGGCTCGACCCCGATGATCTGCCGCAAAGCGATCCCTCGCAGATGAATTTCGGCTCGGACAAGAAAGCCTGGCGCGACATCTGGGGCTGTGGCCAGGGGATCGCCGCGGTCACCGACATCCCGCCCGCCGGTGAGTATATCGCACGGCTGGGCGCGCAATATGACGCGGCGCGCGGCAGGCTTGCCATCGCCTGAGCACGCAGGGGCCGACCGTACACCGACACAGGCGCGCGCGCCTCAGTCGGCGCAGGGCGACCGCCACCGGGCGGCGGCCTGATGGGGCGAGGGAGGGCACAAAGCCCGCAAGGGCGCGTGCCCGGGGGCGGGTGGGCGCCCCGTCAGGCCGCCACCATGCTGTCCTGCGCCCGGGCTCTGTTGCCGGCTTGGAAACAGCGCGGTGAACACAGACCGATCACGCCGCGGCGAGGGGTGCTGTCTTCCCCGCATTTACCGGTTAGGTCTGGCGCGACTCGAACCTGACCCGAACCTGATCCGACACCATAAAGGAGATCGCCCATGCTCACCCCGCGCCAGAAAACCCCCAACCTGACCCTGCCGCTCACCGCGGGCGGTGAATTCGACCTTGCCAGCGATGGCGGCAGCCGCGGCACGCTGGTTGTGTTTTACCGCGGGCTGCACTGCCCGATCTGCGTGCCCTATCTGCAGGAACTCGGCAAATTGACCCCCGAATTCGAGGAGCGCGGCGTCAAGACCATCGCGATCTCGTCGGACACCGCCGAGCGCGCCGCCGAGATGGAGGCGAAGGTCAAGCAGCCGGCCCTGCGCTTTGCCCATTCCCTGACCCTGCCGGCCGCCCGCGACTGGGGGCTCTTTGTCTCGGCAGGCATCGGCAAGACCTCCATCGGGGTCGAGGAACCGGCGCTTTTCTCCGAGCCCGGTCTCTTTCTGGTCCATCCCGACCTGTCGCTCTATTTCAGCGCGGTGCAGACCATGCCCTTTGCCCGGCCGCATTTCTCCGACATCCTCAAGGCGCTCGATTTCGTCATCGCCAAGAACTATCCGGCCCGCGGCGAGTATACCGGCCCGGTCGAGACCGCGGCCTGATCGGCGCGCAGCCCTTTGCGCGGGCGTCCCGTCCCGGGGCGCTCGCCCCCGCTCAGCTCCAGGCCAGGGCGGTGCCGGCGACGACCAGACAGCACCCGGCCACCTCGCGCGTCGAGAACCCCTCGCCGAACCAAAGCGTGGTGACCAGTGCGATCATCACCACCTCGGCGCCCAGGATCGAGACATAGATCATGCCCAACCGCTCGCTGCGCAGCGCGACCACCTCCAGCAGCACTGCCAGGGCAATCGCAAGCGGGATCGCAATCACCAGCCAAAGATGCGGCGTGCTCGTCCACATCTTCATGCCGACCATCGATGCGGTGTAAAACAGCGCCGAGCCGACCACGGCGATGCCCAGCCAGACCGGCGTTTGGGGGAAGAAATCGAGGCGTGGGAGCATGGGTGAGCCCTTTCGAATGGGCGCCCTCTTTATCACAAACGTCTGCGCGTTTCAGTATGGGCAGGGCTGCGAGAACCCGCCAGGCGTGTGCAAAGTCACGCAGCGATCACGCAAATCCGCGCTTTGGGGCGGGTCAGGCCTGGCCGGGGCGCGGTCTGGGGACGCCACCGCTCAATGCGCCTCGGCCCAGCTCATCCCCTGCCCGGCATCGACAATCATCGGCACGCTCAACGCAACCGCGGGGTGCGGGGCCTCCTCCATGACCTTGCGGAGCACCGGGATCGCCGCCTCCGCCGCCGTTTCGGGCAGCTCGAAAAGCAGCTCGTCATGCACCTGCAGCAGCATGCGCGCGGGCAGCCCGGCGGCCGCGATGGCCGCGGGCATGCGGACCATCGCCCGGCGGATGATGTCGGCCGCCGTGCCCTGGATCGGGGCGTTGATCGCAGCGCGGCGCGCAAACCCCGCCCCGGGGCCTCGGGCATTGATCTCCGGCGTGTGGATGCGCCGGCCGAACAGGGTCTCGACATAGCCCTGCGCCTTTGCGCCGGCCACGGTCCGGTCCATGTATTCGCGAATGCCGGGGAATTTCTCGAAATAGCGGTCGATGAAGCCCTGGGCCTCGCCGCGCGGGATGCGCAGATTGTTCGACAGCCCAAAGGCCGAGATGCCGTAGATCACCCCGAAATTGATCGCCTTGGCCTGGCGGCGGATCATCGGGTCCATCCCTTCGATCGGCACCCCGAACATCTCCGAGGCGGTCATGGCGTGAATGTCGAGCCCGTCGCGGAACGCGGCCTTCAGCGCACCGATATCGGCGATCTCGGCCAGGATGCGCAGCTCGATCTGGCTGTAATCGAGGCTCAGCAGGGTGTTGCCCGGCTCCGGCACAAAGGCCTCGCGGATCTGCCGGCCCTCCTCGGTGCGCACGGGGATGTTCTGCAGGTTCGGATCGGTGGAGGCGAGCCGGCCCGTGGTCGTCGCCGCCAGGCTGAAGGAGGTGTGCACCCGCCCCGTCTCAGGGTGGATATAGGTGGGCAGCGCATCGGTATAGGTCGATTTGAGCTTGGAGAGCTGGCGCCAGTCGAGCACCCGGGCCGGCAGGTCATGCCCCTCGGCGGCCAGCGTCTCCAGCACATCCGCCCCGGTGCCCCAGGCGCCGGTCTTGGTCTTCTTGCCGCCCTGTAGGCCCATCCGGTCAAAGAGAATATCGCCCAGCTGCTTGGGGCTGCCGATATTGAAGCTCTCGCCGGCCAGCGTGTGGATCTCGGCCTCCAGCCCCGCCATGCGCTGGGCAAAGCCGTTGGAGAGGCGCGAGAGCCGGTCGCGGTCGATCCGGATCCCGGCCATCTCCATCTCGGCCAGAACCGGCACCAGCGGGCGTTCCAGCGTTTCATAAACCGTGCTCATCCGGTCGCGGACCAGCCGCGGTTTCAACGCGCGGTGCAGGCGCAGCGTGACGTCGGCATCCTCGGCCGCATAAAGCGCCGCCTTGTCGATGGGCACCCGGTCAAAGGTGATGGCCGATTTGCCCGTCCCGATCAGCTCCTTGATCGGCATCGGCCTGTGGGCCAGATGCCGTTCGGAGAGCGCATCCATCCCATGCGCCCCCAGCCCGCTTTCCAAGGCATAGGAGATCAGCAGCGTGTCATCGATCGGTGCGACGCCAAGCCCGGCCCGGGCCAGCACCTTGATGTCGTATTTCAGGTTCTGCCCGATCTTGAGGATGGCAGGGTCCTCCAGAACCTCGCGCAGCATCGAAAGGGCGGTTCCGCGGTCCATCTGGCCCTCGGCCGGCAATGTCGCGCCCAAAAGATCGCCGTCGCCGGTGGCATGGCCCAGCGGGATATAGGCCGCCTGCCCCGGCTCGACGCAAAGCGAGACACCGACGATCTCCGCGCGCATCTCGTCAAGCGATGTCGTCTCGGTGTCGACCGCCACCCAGCCGCGCGCCCGCGCCGCATCGCAGATCGCCTGCAAAGCGGCGTCCTCGCGGATCACGCTGTAACCCTCATGCGTGATCGGTGCCGCCGCGGCCGGCGCGGATGCGCCGGCGTCGCTGCTGAGGCGGCCCGCCTCGGGCCCCGAGGCGGCGACACCCCCCGCCCGGTCGCCGCCGGGCGCTGCGGCAATCACGGGTGCCTCGACCCCCAGCGTCTCGGCAATCCGGCCCGTGAGGCTGCGAAACTCCATCGCGGCCAGAAACCCCAGCAGCACCTCCGGCTCGGGCGCGCGCAGCGCAAGATCCTCGGCCGGTTCGGGCAGCGGCACATCGCGGCGCAGGGTGACCAAGGCGCGGCTGATGCGGATCTTCTCGGCATTCTCCTCGATCGACTGGCGCCGCTTGGGCTGCTTGATCTCGCCGGCCCGCGCGATCAGGCTCTCCACATCGCCATATTCGTTGATCAACAGCGCCGCGGTCTTGATGCCGATCCCGGGCGCGCCGGGCACATTGTCGACCGCATCTCCGGCCAGCGCCTGCACATCGACCACCTTCTCGGGCCCGACGCCGAACTTCTCTTCCACCTCGTCGCGCCCGATGCGCTTTGACTTGATCGGGTCGCGCATCTCCACGCCCCCGCCCACAAGCTGCATCAGATCCTTGTCCGAGGAGATCACCGTCACCCGCGCCCCCTCCGCCGCCGCGGCCTCGGCATAGGAGGCGATGATATCGTCGGCCTCAAACCCGTCCATCTCGATACAGGGCAGGTTGAAGGCCCGGGTGGCATCGCGGATCAGCGGAAATTGCGGCACCAGATCCTCGGGCGGGGGCGGGCGCTGGGCCTTGTAGTCGGGATAGATCTCATTGCGGAAGGTCTTGGAGGAATAGTCGAAAATCACCGCCACATGGGTGGGCGCGTCCTTGCCCTTGGCATCCTCGACCATCTTGAAGATCATGTTGCAAAAGCCCTGCACGGCCCCCACCGGCAGGCCGTCGGATTTGCGCGTCAGCGGCGGCAGCGCGTGAAAGGCCCGGAAGATATAGCCCGACCCGTCGATCAGATGCAGATGGTCGCCCTTTGCAAACCCCATACCGACCCCCTGCCCGGTTCGATGTCGGTCGCACAAACCTGCGGTCCTGCGCCCCGTCCTCGCGTCGCCCGCCCCCTTTCTACGCCCCGTCCTTGCCAGGTGCCACCGCTTCTTGGCCCGGGTCTTGATCGGGATCGCCGGCGCTGTTGATCCGCGCGGTGATCTCGCCCAGCCGGGTGAGGTCCTGCAGCGCGGCGGGCAGCGAGAAGGAGGCCTCCACAAAGGCCCAGGCATAGGTGACGATTGCGAAGATCTCGCCCGCGCTGGCATCGAGGATCCGGGCCGCAAACCAGGTGGCAAAGACCAAAAACCCCGACTGGAGCACAATGACCGAGCCGTACAGCACCGCCTCGGTGTCGGAAATGCGGATCTCAACCCGGCGCAGCGCCCGCAGATGCCCCACCAGCCGCGAGGGCAGCCCCAGGGCCAGCGTGTCGACCTGCCGCTCCTTTTGGGCGTTGAGCGCGGCGTTGAGCCTAAAGAACCTTCGGTGAAACAGGCTGTAAAACCCCCCGACCACCGCGGTCATGACCAGGGCGGCCACCAGAAGCCGCCAGTCAAAGACCCAGAACACCACAAGCGCGACGAGGAGCTGGATCGCCGAGGTGAAAAACTCCGGCAGGGCATGTTCGAGAAAATCGACCAGCTCGCGCGCCAGATCGATGCGCACCGTGCGGGTGCCGACCGGCAGGCTCCGTCGCTGCCGGTTCAGCGACCCGCCAAGATGCACCCGAATGGCGCTGTAGGCGCGGGTGTCATAGATCCGCCGGCCCACCGACAGCGCGGCGAGAAGCGCCAGAAGTCCAAAGAGCCCGGCCAAAGCCAAGCTCGATCCGCCAAGAACCCCGTCGATCGCCAGGCCCAGCTGCAGCGGGATCAGCGCAATGGCGGCGTTTTCCAGGATAACCAGCGCCCAGGTGACCGCGATCCGCCCCCGAAACCGGCGCAGGATCCCGCGCAGGCCGAAGGGCGCCCGGGCCATGGCGGGGCGTCAGTGGCCCGACGCCGCGCCGGCCTTCAGGATGAAGCGCTTGTCGCAATAGGGGCAATCGACCCAGCCCCTGACGGGATCAATCGACAGCCAGACCCGCGGATGGCCAAGCGCCCCCTCACCGCCATCGCAGGCGATCCGGCTCTTGGTGACCATCTCGACCTCGGGCGCATCATGGCCCGGCTCCACATGCTGGGTCTCGGCGGTCATGGGCTGGCTCCTCCTGGGCGCTGTGCTGGCCCGTCTGGCGTGCGTGTGGACGTGCGGGGGCGATGATACTCAACCCAGATAGCGCAGCAAGGATTAACGCAGCGCCTAGGGCGGGTCGCCCCTAAGGCTGATCAGTCGTCGCGGCCTCTTCGAGTAGGTCTGCGATCTTGTGGATATGGCCCCAATACACCGCGCCCATGCCCCAAAAGATACCAGCGGTCAGGCGCTGCATCACGGGCTCTCGCCACATGCGGCCAAGGCGCTGAATCTCGTCCACCGACAGCTCCCGATAACTCACGGCCAGCACCGCATAGGCATGCTGACGGCTTTGCATTGCCATAAGAGGTGGAAACTGCGTGAGCCTTGGATCGATTTCATACCGGTCACCAGCCGCGGCGCTGCGAAGAAACGCCATCGCGTTGTCGACAACCAGTCCAAGCGTGGCCGCCCGTCTCGCCTCTTCGATCGCACGGAGAGCTGCAAGGCGCGCGGGATCTGTTCGGGCATATTGCGCAACCAAGGCGCTGCCTTCGGCGCGCACGGCCTCGTCATCGCGCCGCCGTATCGCCAGTTCGGCCGCCATGGCCTGTTGCCAAAGCGCGTCACCGGCAATGGCGCGCAGCTGCGCGAGGTCCTCCGGCCCGGACACCTCGGCGAGCGTTTGGCCGACGACCCGCGCCGCCTCGCGCATATCGCCATACCGGGCAACCGCCGCGCGCCAGGCCTCGAGAACCGCTGCATCCTCGCTCTCAAACGGCGGATCGGCGGGGTCGAGACTGAGCCCCTCAAGCAGCGCCGCGATCTGCATCTGCTCAAGCAGCGCGTAATACGCGGCCTCGGTCTCGGCACGCACAGACCAGGTGCCGAGCAATATGGCAAGAAAGCAAAGGACAAGTCGCATCCGCCTCTCCCCTTTGATCCCAGGGCATCGCTTGCGGGGCCCATGCCGTCACAGCGTACGCAGGCGGCAATCCCGAACCGGGCGGCTAAAGCCGAGGCTTGCTGACCGCATCGACCAGATCCTGGCCGACAGCCCGCATGCGGATCGTGAACTCCCGCTCGATCACATCGAAACACACCTTGTTGAACTGCTGCATGGCCGGTTCGTTGTTCCACGCCGTCACTTGTTCGATCTCTTCAACAGAAAAATCCCGGTATGCCAGCGCGAAACTGGCATAGAGTGCGCGGTTGACCTCAACGCGGACCAGCCAGCTTTGCGTTTCGACAAGCTCGCGAATTTCGGCCTCGCTCAGATCGATCGGATTGTCGGCCGCTGCCATCGCCCCGGTCATCATGGCAACCCCGATATTCATGGCAATGACCATCATCCGCTCCGAAACGCCAGCCGCGCGATCCATTGCCCGCAAGGCGGCAAGCCGCGCCGGATCGTCTTCGGTGTATCGCGCCATCAGCGCGAGCCCCTCATCCAACATTTCGGCCCGGTCCATTCGGCTGACTGCAACCGAAGCGCGCGTGATCTCTTGGGACAGTTGCGTATCGGCGATTTCGTGCAGACGCGCGAGGTCCTCTTCCGTCACGCGTTGCGCGTATTCCTTCGCGAGCAGATCGACAAAGTCGGACATGTCGCCATGCCGGGCAACAGCCGTGCGCCAGGGCTCTTCCAGCAATGTTCCTTCCACCCCATCGGGAAGTTCCGACGGATCGAGGCTGAGATCGCGGAACTGTTCCCTTAACTGGAACTTGTCAAACAGACGATGGATCTCGGCCTCGGTCGCCGCACGCAATGGCAGCGCAAGGACAAGGAAGACGGAAACAAGGGCTAAAATGCGCATTATTGCCTCACCAGGTCACGACCACTTCAAGATAAGACAAAGCGGCATGTCTGGCGAGGACGCGATTGAATAAAGCGCAAGAAAAGCCTCTGCGCCTCGCCAACGCACCTGCGCCCCGGCAAGGAGGCGCGGAAATCGCCCTCAGACGAGCCGTGCGGACCCTTCGGGCCCGCAGCCCGGGATCAGCCGGAGCCTTTATCCGGCCAGGGGAGATGCGCCCGCGCGGGGTCAAAGGGCTGTACGAAGCGCTCCCCATCAAGCGTGTGGGTGCAGCAGGAACACAAGGGCCAGAGATCGGCGGCGGTCAATGTCGGGGCCACGAAGGAAAGGTTACCCGCGGCATCGACATAGAGGCCGCGGAAGTAACTGCTCTCGCCATAGCGCACAACCGGTTCGCCCGCATCGGCATGCAGGGCAACCAGCCAGAAGATCGGGTCGGGATCGTCGAGCCGGGCCAGCGCCTCGGCATGCACGGCCGCCCAGGCCCGCCCGACCCGCGCCTGCAGGAACCGAAAAAGCGGGGTGTAATCGCGCCCATGGCGCCGGCCTGCATGCATCGAGCCGCGCATCCCGTCATTGCACTGTGCGGCCTTGGTGGTGCGGTCCCAACGCGCCTTGCCCCCGCCATGCACGACGCCATGCGTGCGGGTGTTGACCTTGCGCCAAAGAGGTTTCGTCCGGTTCATAGGGCAAAGTTAGCGCCCCCGCGCCGCCCGGGCGATGCGGGCGGTCACATCTGCGGGACTTTTTTGCGCCCCGCAGAGAGGTCCGTGGTCTGGGCGATGCGTCTGGCCCGGGTTTCGGCCCGCTTTGCCCCCGCGATCCAGCGCAGCACATTGCGCCGGTAGGAGGGGGCGGCGGCCTCAAAGAACGCCAGCGCCCCGGGCTGGGCGGCAAGGGCCGCGATCAGATCCGCCGGCGGCTCGATGGCATCGACATCCCGGTTGACCTCCCACAGCCCCAGCGCCTTGGCCCGGTCGATGGCCGCCTGCCCCGGCGGGGCCATCGCGCCCTCGGCAATCAGCCGTGCGGCCCGGTCGCGATAGGTCTTGGCCCAGCTCTGCTGGCGCCGCGGCGAGATCAGCTGCATGGTGCGATCCGCGTCGAGCTTGCGGCGGATCCCGTCGATCCAGCCGAAGCACACAAGCTGGTCGAGCACCGCCCAGCGGTCGAGATACTTGCCCGCCACATGCTTTTTGAAGGTGACGAGCCAGACGCTCGCCTCCTGCGCATGATGCGCGGCCAGCCAGGCGCGCAAGGCGGCGGCCGTGCTCACCTCGACCTTCGCGAAATTCTCGGTTTCGATCATATGGCGAATACGCGGCCCGGCCCGCATCGGCCCAGATCGACCCACATAGGACCGCAGCTTTCGGGTCGCGCTGGCCCGCTACAGCGGTAGATTGGCGGCAAAGAAGGGAGCACGCCATGACCATCCACAACCCCGAGCCGCGCAGCTATCACCTGATGGCCGAGGCCATCCGCCTGATCGGCGAGCGGCGCGAGGATCAGCCGCAGCTCGACGAGATCGCCGCCGAGATGGGCCTCTCGCCTGCCTATTTCCAGCGCGAGTTCAGCCGCTGGGTGGGGGTGAGCCCCA
>JBCBKN010000077.1:0-14183 GCA_038521775.1 Pseudomonadota bacterium
GCGCACTGGGCGTTCAAAAAGACGTCAACCCCGCGCGTTTGCGGGCCTCCGATGTTGTGCCGGCATCCGTGCGCAATGGGGGGTGATCGGTGCGGCATCGGCCGGCCCATTGGTGCGGGGATTGCGGCGAATGCGAGGCGCTGCTGAGGTCTGACAGCGGAAGGCCATGCCATGTTTCTTCGCCAGTCAGGTCGGACAGAATAGTTTTCGATCAATGCCTTATGCCCTGCGCGCCCCGGGCACCTGCCCCGTCCAGGCCGGGTTTCGGGCCTAAACATCAGGCCGCGAATGCTGTACCCTGCGCGCATGTCCGACAGCGATATCGAACCTTTGAGCCGGCGTGAGAGCGAGATCGCGCAGGCCTATGCCAATGGCGCAAGCTATAAGGAGATTGCGCGCGACCTTGGCGTGTCTCCGGCCACGATCCGCACACATCTTGCTACAATCTACCGCAAGCTGGGGGTGGGGACGAAAATCGGCCTGTTGCAGGCATTGGGGGCAGACGCAGCCGCGCCCGAACGGGCGGGGACAGCCGAGCGGGCGGGGAAAGCCGAGCGGATCGGGGGCAAGCGGCTGATCACCCTGGTCGCGGCGTCGCTGGATCTTGACGCCTGCCACGACCCCGAAGACGTGGCCGATGCGATCGCCGCCTTTCGCGGCGCGGCCGAAGCCGTCTACCGTCGGGTCGGCGGGCAGCCGGTGGAAAGCTCCGGCGCCGATGCGCTCGCCGCATTCGGCGTGATGCGCGCGCATGAGACGGATGCCGAGCGCGCGCTGCGCTGTGCGCTGAGCCTGCGGCGCATGATCGGCACCGAGTTGGAGGGCGACCCGGTGCTGCGCATCGCGGTGCAGACCGGCAGCGCGGCGATCGCCGGTCCGCTTGCGCAGGCGTTGCGTCCGCTCATTCACGCAGCGACGGATTTGACCCGGGCGGCCGCGCCGGGCGGGCTGGTGATCTGTCCGCGCACGCGGGCAGCGCTGCGCGAGACCGTCGATGTGGAGCGGATCGACACGCGCGATGCCTTCACCGTTGCCGCGGTCTCGGACGCGCAGGCCCGGTTCGAGGCTCTGTCGGGCTTTCGGCTGAGCGCCTTTGTCGGCCGTCAGTCCGAGGTCGGCGCATTGCTTGAACGTCATGCGCAGGCGGCTGCGGGTCGCGGCGCGGCGGTGCTGGTCTCGGGCGAGGCGGGGATCGGGAAGTCGCGGCTGCTGCGCCAGCTCATCGCCGAAAGCGACACGGCACCCGAGGATGTGGCGATCCTGCAATGCGACCCCGATGCCACGCAGCAGCCCTTGCACCCCATGGCGGGTATGATCCGCGCACAGGCAGAAGGGGGGGATTTGGCGGCGGCCGAGGCGGTGATGACCGCGGCCTTCGAGGAGCCCCAGGCCGACCGCGCCGCCCTGGCCCAGCTTCTGGCCCCCGGCAGCGGGCCTGCCGCGCCAGCCGACCCGATCTGGCCGCGGCTGCAGTCCATGCTCAACCGCTACATCGCGGGGCGGGCGGTTCCGGGCCCCTTGGTGCTGATCGTGGAGGACGCGCATTGGGCCGATCCCACAACGCTGGATTGGCTGGCCGCCTTGCCCGGCACGATCGCTGAATTGCCCGTGCTCGCGCTTGTGACCGCCCGGCCCGAGTTTGACTGGCCGGTTCGCGACCGCGCCCTGCACATGCTTGCGCTTGAGAAACTCAGCGCGGCTGACGCGACCCAGCTGGCCAGATCGCAATTCGGCGCGGACCCCCCCAAATCGGTGATCGGCGACATCGCCGCGCGGGCCGAGGGCGTGCCGCTTTACATTGAGGAGTTTGCGCAGACCCACAGCGATCTTGGCACCGACCATCTGCCCGCATCCCTGGCCGGCGCGCTTGCCGCCCGGCTGGATCGGCTGGGTGCGGCGCGTGACATTGCCCAGGCCGCCGCGGTGATCGGGCGCGATTTCGACCTCGCAGCCCTTGCAGCGATTGCGCCGGGCACCGAAAAGGCCCGGCAGATGGCCCTGGCCAAGCTTGTGAAGGCGCGCATCATCCTGGGCGACCCGGGCAAGTCCGAGCGCTGCCGGTTCCGCCACGCCCTGATCCGCGATGCGGCCTATGACAGCCTGCTGCGCAGCGACCGGCGTGCGCTGCATCTGGCCCTGGCGGACTGGCTGATCGCGCGCAAGGCGCAGGGCGGTATCGGGCTGGACGACCCCATCGCGCGCCATCTGACCGACGCAAACGCCGCCGCGCGCGCGGTGCCCTACTGGATCATGGCCTCCGAGGCGCGCCTTGGGGCCGGGTCGGGCCGCGAGGGGGCGGCGCTGGCCCAGGCCGGGCTGCGTGCCGCAACGGCGATCGAGGATGAGGCGGCGCGCGACGACGCGATGCTCGATCTGTTGATCTTTCTTCAGGTGGGCAGCGCGCTGGGCGGCGATCTCGCCGCGCTGATCGCCGACAATGAGCGGGCCGAGGCGCTGGCCCGTCGGCTGGAGGACCCAAATCGGCTGCGCATTGTCTTGCAAAGCAAGAGCTACAACCTCTCCAGCGCCGGCCGTTCGGCCGAGGCCCTGGCGGCGCTCAACGAATCCGACACCCTTCTGAAGGCCGATGCGACCGCGCCGAATGAGACGATCAAATCGCATGCCAACCGGGCGCGCATCCATATGGCGCTGGGGCAGATGGCCGAGGCCCTCACCGCGTTCAAGGCCGCCTGGAGCCTGGGCGATGAGATCCATCAGGAGCGCAATCTGGCCAGCCATGTCGCGGCCAGCCGCACCTGGTCGGCCTTTGTGTTGGGCGAGCTGGGGCGGGACGCTGAGGCGCGCGCGGCCCTGGCCGAAGCCGCGCCCAGCCTGCCGCAGATGGAGGGCAATGCCCAGATCGCACTCTGGTGGCACATCGTTCATGCACGTCTGGATGCGCTGGCCGGCGATTGGGCGGCGGTGATTGCCCGGCTGGAGCCCGAGCTCGCGCCCTGCGAGGCACAGTTTGGGGCCTATCTTGGGCGGCTGGCGATGAGCCTGGGTCCCGCGCTGGTCGCCGCGGGCCGCACCAATACCGGCCTTGACCTTCTGGCCCGCACGGTCACCGCGATGGAGGCCGCGCGATTTACCTTCCTGCGCCCGCTTCTCTTTGCTGAATATGCCGGGGCGCAGCTGATGCTGGGCGCTGCCAAACCGGCCGAGGAGATCGCCTCGCGGGGGCTGGACGAGGCCGAGGCGACCGGCGATGCGGCCGGCCGCGCCTGGTGTCTTTTGCGCCGGGGCGCGGCGCGGCAGCTGCTTGGTGGCGATGCGGCGGCCGATCTGGCCGAGGCGCAACAGCTGGCCCTTGCGCTCGACCTTGCCCCTCTGCAGGCCCGAGCCACCGCAGGCCTGGGCTGATATGCCGTCGTGACACGGCCTTGGCCGGCTTAGAGGAACTCGAACGCATCGATCGCGGGGTCGGTCGACAGTGGATCACTGAGCCATGGGCCGTATTCGCCGATATCTACCCCGCCCTTCGCATGCGCTTCGGAAGAAAAGACAGAACCGGTCTTTGACGCCTCGATGCCCGATGAACCCAGCTCAAAATAGATAGGATAGACGTAATCACCCTCGACATAGCCCCCGGATTTGTGGGTGTCGATTTCCAGAACATCGGTCGTCTTGCTGAGCTCGGCCTGGGGCCCCGCAAGATCCGCGAGCCCTGCCACCGCCGCCGCGTCGGGCTCATCCATTATGATGATTTTGGGCTGGGTGAGGATGTGCGAGACGGTTTGAACATGGTACGGCATAGCGCCCTCCTTTGATGTGGCGCGCGCCCTGAGGCCGCCCGCGCCTGGGTTGGATCGAAAATCGTCGGCTGGATCAAAAGACGAACTGCTCGATGTCGACCGAGCTGGTGTCGGTCAGCACCAGGGTTCCGGTGTCGATTTTCATCGACCCTTCGACGCCCGGCGCGCCAGTCCCGTCCTTATCGGGGCTTTCATAAGCAAGCCGCGTGGCCAGATCGATATGCAGATCGCCGTCGATGAGCCGGACCCCCAGATCGCGCTCGGTGATCACGCCGGGGTCATAGGTGTCGGGCAAAAAGGCGGCACCATCGGCAAAGCCGAAATGGTCGAGATCCACCCAATGGCTGATGTCGAGCACATCGTCGCTGTCAAACTCGTGGATCGTGAGATGCCCGCCTTCGAAGGTGACATCGCCGCGCGGCGGCGCCTCGGTGATCACGCTGCCCGTTCGGCTGACCCAATGCTCGATGACAAAGGTGTTGACCCCCGTGCCGCCATAGACCTCATCGGTGCCGCCATTCCAGATGAACCGGTCATCGCCGCTGCCCAGATAGACGACATCGTCGCCCACCCCGTCGCGGACCACATCATGGTCCTCACCGGCGCGGATCAGATCGTCGCCCGCCTTGCCGCGCATATTGTCGGCGCCCTGCCCGCCATCGAGCAGATCGTTGAAGGCGTTCCCGGTCAGGGCATCATCGCCCAACCCGCCGAACAGCCAGCTGCCGGCATGATCGGCGATCATGACATCGTCGCCCGACCCGCCAATCGCGTTTTCGACGGAATGCAGCGCTTCGACCGTGGTGCCCTGCAGCGAGGCGGCAATGCCGCCGTAAAGGTCGATGCGCCAATTGCCCGAGGCATAGCTGTAATCGACCGTGTCGCGCCCGGCGCCGCCGAAAAAGGCGTCGGTGCCAGCGCCGCCCGACATCAGATCCTGGCCGCCACCGCCCTCCAGCCGGTCCCAACCATTGCCGCCGAAAAGCGAGTCGTCGCCATCGCGGCCATAAAGGCTGTCATCCTCGCCAAGGCCGGAGATGAGGTCGTCGCCGCCATAGCCATGGATGACATCATTGCTGGACGACCCGGTGAGCGAATTGTTGAAGCCATCGCCATTGGCGGACCCTTTGGAGCCGAAAACCGGGTCGATGCCGACGGGCATTTTGTAGATCTCCTCATACTCGCCCTTCGAGCTCGGCACGTCTTTGCCGGTGCTGTCGGTGCCGATTGCGGGCTTTGAGGGCGCCTTGAACCCGTCATCGGCCGCTTCGGCCAATGGTGTCTGATAAACGATCTCAAGCGGGATCGCGTAGGACACATCCAGCTGCGCCTGCGGAGTGTTCGCAAGCAGGACCGTGCTGCCAATGGCCTCGTCGCCAAGCTGCTTTGCTTCAAAGGCGTCCGAACTCGACGATGAAAGGATCGGACCAAATTCGATCGTCAAGAATTCTAGCGGGTCTTTTCCGGCTTGTCTGGGCATGTCCGCCTCCGTTTGCGGGGGGCGGGGCTGACCTGCTCAGCCCCTCTGCCAGGCAAACTCGGGCCAAACACCTGTCGCCGGTATCATGCAGATGCTGTATTTTTGGTCGTGCAGATGCTGTGTTTCGGAGCGCAGCCCTGCCGGGCCTTCCTACGGCCTTTGCGCGTCCGCCGTCGTTGCGATCACAATCGCGGCGCGGGCCTTTTGCGCCCAGTATGGCGCGGGGGAGGTTGCGAGAAATTTTTCAAACAGGGTCTTGGCCAGAGGGCGGTCTCCCAATCGCAGATGGAGCTGCGCCAAATTGAACAGCGCATCGGCGTAGTCGGGCTCTATGGCCAGCGCAGCCTCAAGATGCCGGCACGCGCCCGGCAGATCGTCCTGCCGCTCCAAAATCCCGGCCAGATTGTACTGCGCTTCGGCCATCGCGCCGTCGCGGTCGATGGCTTGCCGGCAGCAGATGGCCGCCTGGGGCAGGTCACCCAGCCGCACAAGCACATTGGCGCGGTTGAAGGGCGCAATCGGGTCCCGCCTGTCGGCCCGGGCGCAGGTGGCATAAAGACGGTCAGCGGTTGTCAAATCGCCCTCCGCCTCGGCCATCATCGCCGCGTCGAAAACGTCGGCCAGCGGGGGCAGGGTTTCGAGATCAAGCAGCCCCTGGCCGTCCATCGTGGTCAGGCCGTCATCCCACATCAGCAGCGGCTCACCGACATCGGAGGTCACGAGCCTGTGCGGCCCGGCCGGCGCATCCTGATGGCGCAGCAGCGTGACGATCAGGGCGCGCAGATCGGTGGTCTCAGAAAGAAGCCCGATGGCCGATTTCAGCACCGGCGCATCGGAAAAGCGGATCTTGGCATCGGCCAGATGGATCAGACCGAATGCGTTCAGAAGATCCAGGATCGGCTCGGGCAGATATCCGACGCTCTTTACCGGCACCGTGGGGGCAGGCAGCGGGTCGCCCAAGACAGACCCGATCCGCGCCTCGGGCACCACATGCAGATTGCGCGCGCGCGCCAGGGCCAGGCGCTGGGCCAGATGCCCGTTGACGATGAAATTGATCGCACCGGCCCCGACGATCAGACATTCGGTCGAGCGGGTCAGATCGTTGACAACCCGCCCCCCCGCCTGATCGATCTGTTCGACAATCTGCGCCCGGGCACCGCGCACGAACCTGCCATAAAGGGCAGCCTGCCAGCGCGGCGCGCCCATTCAGGACGCGGTCTTGCGCGCTCGGGCTTTCGGCGCCGGTTTGGCCTTGGCTGCGGTTTTGGATTTCGGCGCCGCCTTGGGTTTGCTGGCGGCGGCAGGGCGGCGCTCCTCATCGATCGAGGCCTTGAGAGCGTCCATCAGGTTGATGACCTTGCCCTGTTCCGGCGCCTTTGAGACGACCGGCTCCTTGCCAGCAATCTTGGCCTTGATCAGATCCATCAGCGCGGTCTCGTAGCGGTCTTCGAACGAGGATGGATCGAAGGTCATTTCTTTTTGCTTGATGATCATCTCGGCCATCTGCAGCAGATCTTCGTCGATCTCGATGTTCAGCTCGTCGAAATACTTGCTTGCATCGCGCACTTCGTCCTTAGAGCGCAGCGTCGTCAGCAGGAACCCCTCGCCATAGGGGCGCAGCGTGATCAGCCGTTCCCGCCCGGACAGCACGATCCGGGCAATCGCGACCTTGTTGGCGCGGGCCAGTGCCTCGCGCACCACCGCATAGGTCTCTTCGGCAATCGGGCCGTCGGGTCCCAGAAAATAGGGGGCATCCAAGTAGAGATCGTCGACCTCATCGGCGTCGATGAACCCCTCGATCTCGATGGTTTTGTTCGATTCGATTTGAATGGCGTCGAGTTCTTCCTTCTCGACAATCACATACTTGTCTTTTTCGAACTGATAGCCCTTGACCAGATCGGCACGGTCGATCTCGCCCAGTTCGGGGTCGTGGTACTTCATCTGCACACGGTTCATCGTGTCCTTGTGCAGCTGGTTGAAGCTGATTTTGCTGCCGCTTGCCGTGGCGCTGTAGAGCTTCACCGGGCAGGAGACGAGAGCCAGCTTGAGATACCCTTTCCAATACGCGCGCGGTGCCATGCCTTGCCCCTTTTTTCGCCAATCAGTCCCTAACGCCAACGGCCCGAAACGCTTTGGTCGAGATCCTTGAGCGGTGTTTTTTTAAGTCTTCCCAAGCGTCAGCGCCAAGTTTCTCTACCAGATCAACGGCCGAGACGCGATTAAATTCGATCCGCGTTGCTTTCGACTTAAGCGCGTCCCAAGAAATCGGCATCGCGACAGGAAAGCTCTCTCTGGATCGCAGCGAATAGCTGGCGGCCGCAGATGTGCCGTACCCTGTTCGGTTCACGTCAAGATAGATCCGTCCTTTGCGCGGTGCCTGGACATTGTCGGTGAAAAGACGCGGCGCGTCCCGGGCTGTGGCCTTCGCGAATGCCTTGAGGAACGCCTTGACCCGATCCCATGGCTGGCTTTGGTCCAGCGGCACAACCAGGTGCAGGCCTGCGCCCCCGGTTGTGCGGACAAAAACCGGCAAGCCCAGATCGTCCAGCCGGGCGCGCAGATCCTCGGCCGCCGCGGCGAGAACGGCCCAACCAAGGCCCTCGCCCGGGTCGAGATCCAGCGTCATGCGGTCGGGATGGTCGAGATCGCGGATCGTGCAGTCCCAGGGATGGAACTCGACAACGCCGAATTGCGGCAGGCCAAGAAAGCCGCGCGGGTCGCGGATCACCAGAAACTCCTCCTCGCGCCGGTCACCCATCGTGTCGACCCCGTCGGGCAGGCCGGAAAACCCGTGACGCTGGTAAAAGCAATCCTCGATCTTGCCGGTCGGACAGCGGATCAGCGTCACCGGCCGGTTCAGAAGATCGGGAAGCATCGCCTCGCCGATCCGCGCATAGTAAACTGCGATGTCCAGCTTGGTGACGCCCGATCCCTCGAACATCTCGCGATCCGGATTGGTCAGACGGATGTTGGCCAGATCGCGGTCCCGGATCAGACGCCGCCTTGGCGCAACGCCCGTTCCACCGCCCGTTTCAGCGCCCGTTTCAGCGCCCGTTTCAGCGCCCGTTTCAGCGCCCGTCGCCGTGCCTGTCGCCGCATGTTTCGCCCTGCGTTTCGGGGCTCTGTCGGCAATGCCGATCACAGCCGGTTGCCGCAAGACGCCCTTGGTCGAGCGGCCGCGATAGGAGATTTCAGCGGTCAGGCCCCCTGGTTCGATCCAGTGCGGATTGTCGATTTTGGGCACCGGAACGGGCGGCGTCGGAACCGTCCGCTGGGACAGCTCGTCATAAAGCTCCCGCGCCACTGCATTGCCCAGGCCCGACCCGGCGCGCCCGACATAGCGCAAGCCATCGACATTTTCGGCCAGGATCAGCGAGGCCGCGTGGGATGCCGAGGCCTTGGTGGTAAAGCCGATCACCGTGAAGCTGCCGACATCAAAACGCTTTACCTTCAGCCAGCTCTTTGTGCGGCCCTGCGTGTAAGGCGCGGTCTTTGACTTCGAGACGATGCCCTCCAGACCCATCCGGCAGATCTGGGCGAAAAGGTCCCACCCATCGGTTTCCAGATGATCGGAATACTGCACCCGGATCATCTCCTCGTCCGGGATCAGCCGGCGCAACAGCGCCTTGCGGTTCAAGAGGGGGCTGTGCGAGAGGTCGCGACCGTCAAGATGGACCAGATCAAAGGCATAGAAGACCAGCGCGTGGTCATGGCCGGCCGAAAGTGTCTCCTGCAACAGGTCGAGCGAGGTGGCGCCGCGCGCGTCCTGGGCCACGATCTCGCCGTCGAGAAGCGCTGTCTCGCAGTCCAGCCCCTGAAAATGTGGAACAAGCGCCTGGTAGCGCTCGGTCCAGTCCAGCCCCTGCCGGGTGAACATGCGGACCGTGCCGCCCTCGATCCGCACGATGGTTCTATAGCCGTCATACTTGATTTCATGCACCCAGCCGTCGCCCTCGGGTGCAATCTCGGCGCTGGTGGGAAGCTGGGGACGCAGCTTTGCGGGCAGCGTTCCGGGTTGACCCGGGGGTTTGGCGGTCGCTGCCGCCTTGCGGCGGGGCAGCCGGATCTTTGCCCCGACGCCCTGGTCGCGCTCCTTGATGAGCAGCCAATCGGCCTTGTCGCCCGGCAGTTTTTTGAGCATCCATCCGCCCGAAAGCTGGCCACCGTTCAAACGAAATTTCAGCTCGCCGCGCGCGAGGTCTTCCTCCGGATCGCCCAGCGGCACCCAGGCACCCTCATCGACCCTGCGCAGCGTCCCGGCGCCGTACTGACCATCGGGGATCTGCCCTTCAAAGCCCGCGTAATCGAGCGGATGATCCTCGGTCGCGATGGCCAGCCGACGCTGTGCGGGGTCGGTGCTGGGCCCGTCCGGAACCGCCCAGCTTTTCAAAACGCCGTCCAGTTCCAGCCGCAGGTCGAAATGAACCCGTTTGGCGGCATGGTGCTGCAGCACAAAGCAAAGCGCCTCGGGGTCGGATGCCGCTTCGATGCCGAACGGCTCGGGCGTTCGGGTAAACCGCCGTTTCGACCGGTATTGACGCAGCTTTGTCACTGACACACCCTAGGCAGGTGTTGTGAGGTTCATCCCCCGCAAACGTAATGCGTTGCGAGATTGTCGATCAAGTTGCCCATCAAGTTGTCCGTCAAACTGTCCGTCAAGTTGCCCATCAAGTTGCCTGTAAAACTGCCATGTCACTGACCCATGATGCGATTGCCGCACTTGCGCCCGATCAGGCGTCATTGAAGGCGGCGCACGGGCTGATGAAGCCTGCGAAATGGCCGCTGCGCGCATATGCGCAGGCCGAGAATTTGGTGTGGGGCGAATGCCAGGGCTCCGGCGCCAACCCGTATCGGACGGTGGTCGACCTCGGAAACCACGGCTACAAATGCACCTGCCCGTCGCGGAAATTTCCCTGCAAGCACGCGCTGGCGCTGATGTGGATGTTTGTGGATGCGCCGGAGGAGTTTGCGCCAGGCGATGTGCCAGAATGGGTGCGCGACTGGCTGGGGCGTCGGCGCAACCCGGCTAGCCCGCCCGCCGCGTCGGGAACGTCGGAGGGCAAGAGCCTGGCGGCGGCGACGCGTGCCGAGCCCGAAAGCCCCGCCGACCCGAAGGCCGATGCCCGCAAAAAGGCCGCAGCGGAAAAGCGGGCCCTGGAGACCGAGGCCGCCCTGCGCGGGGCCGTGGCCGAGCTTGAACAATGGGTTGCGGACCAGCTGCGCACCGGGCTGTCGGGTCTGATGGACGAGCTCACCGATCGCTGCCGCGCCATTGCCGCGCGGATGGTGGACGGAAAGGCACAGGCCCTGGCGAGCCGGCTGGACGAACTGCCCGCCCGGCTGCTTCCCCTTGCAGGCGCGGCAAGGCTGGATGCGCTGATTGTCGAGCTTGGCAAGCTTGTCTTGCTGTGCCGGGCCTGGGCGGCGGCCCCGACGGATCCCGAACTGCGTCGCCTTGTGGCCGTGTCAGAGAGCCGGGAGACGGTCCTGGGCAGCCGAGATGCGATGCGGGTCGCCTCGATCTGGGAAGTCGTCGGGGAGCAGATCTCAACCCGTCGCGACGGCATGATCAGCCAGGCGACCTGGCTCATGTCGCTCAATGAGGCGGCGCGATTTGGACTGCTTTTGGATTTCTTCCCGGCCACCACCGGCAAGCGTGCGAGCGCCTTTGCCTTGGGTGACCGGTTTCAGGCCGAGCTTGTCTTCTACCCGGCGCGCCAGCCGCTGCGGGCGGTGATCGGCGAGCGTGCGGCCGTATCGGAGACCCAACGCCTTGCCTGGCCTCTGGCCGATGCCGAAGATCCGCTGGGGTCATTTCTCGGCCAGCAGACTGAGGCGCCCTGGCTCGGCCAGTCGCCGGTCCTGCTGCCGCCCGGCCGGTTCTGCGCCACTGGCGCGTCGCTCTGGTGGCAATCCGCGGACGGTGCCCATGCCCTGCCCCTGGCCAATCCTGTCGACGATCAGCTGCGCGGCATGGAGCTGGCCGCGTCGGTGGGCCTCTGGAACGGGCTGAGCCTGACCTTGATGGCTGCGCAAACCGATTGGGGCCCGGTGGCGTTCGATGCGTGACATCGCCGAGGATCTCGCCCAGATCAAGGGGCGCTGGATGATCGGCGGTGCCGCGCTCGATCGGGCGCCGGCCGCGTGGCAGGCCGTGGCCGGAGGGGATGACGAGGCCGAGCTTGCCCTGCTCGCCATTGTCGGGCAGGCCACCCAGCTTCTCTACCGTCCAGAACCGGTCGATGCCCAACCGGCAAAGCGCCTGCCGCGCCTGTCCCTGCCGCCCCTGCCGGATGACCTGCGCCCGACATTCAGGCGGCTGCTTGCGCTGATCAAGCCCTCGGGCGAGGAGATGACGCAGATCCTGTGGCTGATGGCATCCCGCGGGGCGACGGTCCATCCGGCGGACTGGATGCCCAAAGCGGTCGATGAACTGCCGGATGTCTATGCCCCCTGGTCGGATTGGCGCGACCGGGCGGCGGGCGATCCGCCAGAGATGCTGACCTCCGAGACCTGGGAGGAATGGATGCCGGCCGAACGCCGGCTGGCGCTGACCGCGATGCGTCGCGACGACCCGGCGCAGGCTTTGGCCCTGATCATCGCGCATGCGCCGGGCCTGGCCGCCGAGCAGCGGTTTCGGACCATCCAATGCCTGGGCGTCGGCTTGGGGCCGGCGGATGCGGATTTCCTGCGCGGCCTGGAGACCGACCGCTCGGCCAAAGTGCGGCGTCTGGCAACGCAGCTTCTGTCGCAACTGGGGCTGATCGAGGATGACGGGGCCAGCGCGGCGGAACTGGCCGGGTTCTTCGCCATTCAGGCGGCAGGTGTGTTCCAGCGCCGCCAGGTGCTCGTGCCGACCAAGCTCAAGACCGAGGCCCAGCGGGCACGGCGCCGCGAGCTTTTCACCACCGTGTCGCTCTCGGGCTTTGCCGCAGCCCTGGCCCTGTCGCCCGCCGATCTCGTTGGGATGTGGAGCGACAAGGACCCCGAGACGATCCCCGACATTGCCGGGATGATTGCCAGAACCGGGCCGGCAGATCTCCTCGGCCCCGCGCTGGACCGGCTGCTTGAGTTCAAGGATACAAAGGCCGAGATGCTCACCGAGCTGATCCAGCGTGTGCCCCCGGAAGACCGCCATGGCTACATACCCCGGCTGTTGCAGCACGACCTGTTGCATCTTGCAACCTCGGTGACCGCAATGCGGGACCATCTGGGCAGCATCGACAGGGAGACGCTCCGGTTGTCCGGCGTGCTCAAGGAGGTGACCCGTGCCGTGGAGAGCTATGTGCAGGAAGAGCACCGCAACACCGATACTGCGCTGAGGCCGATGCTGACAAATCTGGGCTTTCTGGTCGACGCGCCGACGGCCCGCGCCCTGCTCGATCTCTTTGTGAGCAAAGGTGCCATCAGCGCCGATCCTGCGCTGGCCATGCTGAGCTTCAACGCCGCCCTAACCGGAGAGATCCCATGACCGAGATGATGCGGCGCCCGGCCGAGGTTACCTATGCCGCCGAGATTGAGGCGCTGAAGGCAGCAGATGACCGGCCCAAGCCCAAGGGATGGCAGCTGTCACCGCAGGCCGTGGTGAGCTATCTGCTGGGCGGCACGGTCGGAGACCGAGAGATCGGCACGAAATATGTGGGCGACCGACGGCTGATCGAGACCGCGGTCGCGACGCTGGCCACCGACCGCGCGCTCTTGCTGCTGGGCGTGCCGGGGACCGCGAAATCCTGGGTCTCGGAGCATCTGGCGGCCGCGATCTCGGGCAACTCCACCATGGTCATTCAATGCACCGCCGGCACGGATGAAAACCAGGTCCGCTATGGCTGGAACTATGCCCAGCTTCTGGCCCATGGGCCAAGCCGCGACGCCCTGGTGCCCACGCCGCTCTTTCGTGCCATGGAAAGCGGCCGGCTCTGTCGGCTGGAGGAGCTGACCCGCATGGGTTCGGACGTGCAGGACACGCTGATCACAGTGCTGTCGGAAAAGATGATGCCGATCCCCGAGCTGAACGACGCCGTTTTTGCAACCCGCGGGTTCAACGTGATTGCCACGGCCAATGACCGGGACAAGGGCGTCAATGAGCTCTCGGCGGCTCTGAAGCGGCGCTTCAATGTGGTGGTGCTGCCGCTGCCCGACGACATGGATGCCGAGATCCGCATCGTTGCACAGCGCGTGGGCGAGATGGCGCAGGGCCTGGATCTGCCGGCGCCGAAGAATGTGGCCGATGAGGTCGCGCGTGTGCTGTCGGTCTTTCGTGAATTGCGGGGCGGGCAGACCCTGGATGGCAAGACCAAGCTGAAAACACCGTCGGGCACTCTGTCGACCGCCGAGGCGATCGCGGTGATGGTGGGCGGGCTCAGCCATGCGGCGTTCTTCAATGATGGCAGGCTCAGCGCCGAGGGGCTGGCCACAAACATGCTCGGCGCCATCGTCAAGGACCCCGTACAGGACAAGGCGGTGCTGGAGGAGTATCTGGAGACCGTTCTGAAGGCGCGCCGGGAATATGCCGATTTCTACCATGCGCTGACGGATCTGGTGTAGCGCGTGCCGGCCGAGGCCAGCTATTTCGGCATTCGCCATCATGGCCCAGGCTCTGCCCGGCGGCTGATAGAGGCCCTGGACGAGCTCTCGCCCGCTGAACTGCTGATCGAGGGTCCGGCGGATCTGAGCCATCTGATCCCCATGCTGGAGCGTGCGGAGATGGTGCCGCCGGTGGCGCTTCTGGCCTATCCCGCCGATGACCCGGGACAGGCGGTGTTCTGGCCGTTTGCGGTCTTTTCGCCCGAGTATCAGGCCGCGCGCTGGGCTCTCCGACATCACGTGCCAGTGCGGTTCATCGACCTGCCGGTGGCCTGGCGCATGCCCGACCCGTCCCAGCCGGCCGACCCGTCCCAGCCGGCCGACCCGTTGGAGAGCGGGGATGCGGCGGAGACGGCCGCCGACCC
>JBCBKN010000078.1:0-14162 GCA_038521775.1 Pseudomonadota bacterium
CGGTCGCACATCTGGCGGATCACCGGCAGATCATGGCTGATGAAAAGCATGGTCAGGCCCAGCTCATCCTGCAGATCCTTCAGAAGGTTCAGAATGGTCGCCTGCACCGACACGTCGAGCGCCGAGGTCGGTTCGTCGCAGATCAGGATCCGGGGCCGCGAGGCGAGCGCTCGGGCGATCGAGATCCGCTGGCGCTGCCCGCCCGAAAACTCATGCGGAAAGCGCATCGCCGCCGCCGCGCCCAGCCCGACATGGTCGAGCAGATCGCCCACAATCTGGCGCACCTCGCGGTCATTCTCGGCCAGGCGAAAGGCGCGGATCGGCTCGGCCACGATATCGGCCACCCGCATGCGCGAATTCAGGCTCGAATAGGGGTCCTGAAAGATCATCTGCAGCGCGCGTTTGGCCGCCCGGGTTTCGGGCGCGCGCGGATTGGCCAGCAGATCGCGCCCCATCACCCGGATCGAGCCCGCCTCGGGCTGATAGAGCCGGGCGATGCAGCGCGCGACGGTGGATTTGCCGGAACCAGACTCGCCCACCAGCCCGAAGGTCTCGCCCTCGCGGATCGCAAAGCTCACATCGTCGACCGCCTTGAGGGTCTTGCGGTTGCGCGGCAGGATCGCACGCTGCAGCGTGAAGGAGAGGCTGACCCCCTCAAGCGCAATCGCCACCCCGTCCTTGGCCCGCATCTCCTGCCGTTTGCCCAGCCAGTGGCTTTGCACATCGATGCGGTTGAAGGGGGTGGTGCCGCCCTCGATATAGTCGATGCTGGCAAAGCGGGTCAGCCGCCGGTCGGCCCGGGGCACCGCGGCGATCAGGCTTTTGGTATAGTCATGCTGGGGCGCGCCCAGCACCTGGGCCACGGCGCCGGTCTCGACCACCTCGCCGCGATACATCACCGCGACGCGGTCGGCGATATTGGCGATCACCCCGATGTCATGGGTCACGATGATGACGCCCAGATTGCGCGACCGGCAGAGCCCCTTGATGAGATCGAGGATCTGGGCCTGGATCGAGACATCGAGCGCTGTGGTCGGCTCATCGGCGATGATGAGGTCGGGATCGCCGGCAAGGGCCAGGGCAATGACCACGCGCTGGCGCATGCCGCCCGAGAACTGGTGGGGGTAGTTGCGCAGCCTGGGCTCGGCCTCGGTGATCCCCACCTTCTGGAGAAGGTCGATGGCCCGCGCCCGCGCCTCACCCTCACGCAAGCCCAGGGTCTTCTGAATGGTCTCGACCAGCTGCTCGCCCACGGTCAGAAGCGGGTTGAGCGAGGTCTGCGGGTCCTGAAAGATCATCCCGATCTTGTCGCCGCGGATGCGGCGCATTTCCTCATCGGGCAGGCCGCGAATATCCTGGCCCTGGAACAGGATCTCGCCGCCCGACACCCGGCCGGGACGCTCCAAAAGCCCCATGATGGCATTGCCGATGGTCGATTTTCCGGCCCCGGATTCGCCCACCAGCCCCAGCACCTCGCCCGGCTCGACCGTGAGGTTGACGCCGCGCGCGGCCTTCACCGTGCCCCGGCGGGTGGGAAACTCGACATCCAGCTTCTTGACCTGCAACAGCATCAGCGCAGCCTCGGGTTCAGCGCATCGCGCATCCAGTCGCCCAAAAGGTTCACCGCAAAGACCAGCACCACCAGGGCGAGGGCGGGAAAGAGGGTGATCCACCAGAGGCCAGAGAAAAGATACTCGTTGCCCACCCGGATCAGCGTGCCCAGGCTGGGTGTGGTCGGCGGAATGCCCTGGCCCAGAAAGCTCAGCGTCGCCTCGGCGATGATGGCAAGCGCAAGCCCGATGGTGGCCAGCACCAGCACGGGGCGCATGACATTGGGCAGGATGTGGCGCCACATGATCAGCCAGCCCGGCAGGTCGATGACCCGGGCGGCCTGCACATATTCCTTGCTGACCTCGACCATGGCTGCCCCGCGGGTGACACGGGCAAATTGCGGCCAGTCGGTCAGCCCGATGGCGATGATCACCACATAGATCGCGAACTCCTCGCGCAGCTCCAGAGGCAGAACCGCGCGGCCGATCCCGTTGATCAGGATCGCCAGCAGAATGCCGGGGATGGTGAGCTGCACATCGGCAATGCGCATGATCACCGCATCGACCGCGCCGCCGAAATAGCCCGCCACCACGCCCAAGAGGACGCCCAGCGTCATGCCCAGAAAGACCGCCGCCAGCCCCACAAGGATCGACAACCGCCCGCCATAAAGAATGGTCGAGAGCATGTCGCGGCCCTGATTGTCGGTGCCCAGAAGGTATTGCGGCTGGCCGCCCTCGGACCAGGCGGGAGGCAGCTTGCCGTCCCAAAGCGAGATCTGGGAGGGATCGAACGGGTTGAAGGGCGCGATCAGCGGGGCAAGCAGCGCTGCCCCGATGCACAGGAGCGTGATCGTGGCTGCGACGATCGCGGCGGGCGAGTGCAGGAAGGACCAGACAACGTCATTGTCGAGAAACCGGGCCACAAAGCCCGGGCGGCCCGGTTCGCCCTCGGGGCTCAGCGTGTCGCGCGCCATCTCAGCGCCCCCTTATCCGGATGCGCGGATCGATGGCAAAGTACAAAAGATCCACAACCAGGTTGACCACAACGAACATCAGCGCAACGAAGCACAGATAGGCGGCCATGATCGGCACATCGACGAAATCCACCGCCTGGATGAACATCAGCCCCGTGCCGGGCCATTGAAACACCGTCTCGGTGATCACCGAAAAGGCGATCAGCCCGCCGATATTGATCCCGATGATGGTGATGACCGGCACCAGGGTGTTCTTCAGCGCATGGGTGAAGTTGATCGCCCGTTCGGCGAGCCCCCGGGCGCGGGCGAATTTGATGAAATCGGCCTGCATGACCTCCAGCATCTCGGCCCGTACCAGCCGCAGGATCATGGTCATCTGGAAGAGCGACAGCGTCAGCGCCGGCAGGATGATCGACCGCCAACCGTCGAGGGTGAGGAAATTGGTCTTCCACCAGCCAAGCTCGACCACGCCGGAGCGGCCCGAGGAGGGCAGCCAGCGCAGGATCACCGCGAAAAGATAGATCAGCCCGATGCCGATGATGAAGGTGGGCAGCGAGACCCCCACCAGCGAGACCGACAGGATAGATCGGCTGAGCCAGGAATTGCGCCTGATGCCTGTGTAGACCCCGGCCGTGATGCCCAGAACCAGCGCGATCACCGCCGAGGCAAAGACCAGCTCCAAGGTGGCTGGCAGCCGTTCGATGATCAACTCATCCACCGGGCGCTTGATGCGATAGCTCAGCCCGAAATCGGCCTGCAGCGCATTGCCCATAAAGCGGAAATACTGGGTCAGAACCGGGTCGTTCAGCCCCAGCTCATTGCGGATGCGCACCCGGTCTTCGCGGGTCGCGTCCTGGCCAACCATATTGTTGACCGGGTCGCCCACGAAATTGAAAAGCGAGAAAGAGATCGCCGAGACGACCGCCATGACCAGCAGCGACTGCGCCAGCCGCCGCAGGATAAAGCTGAGCATGAAACCCCCTCGGCGATAAGCGGGGGCGGATCGGCCCACCCCCGGTCTGTGCTCAGTTCATCACCACATAGCGCGGGCGCAGGCCGTCATCGGCCGCAATCGGCGCCTCGACCCCTGCGGCCATGGCCCAGGCAATCACCTGGTGGTGGATCGGGGCATAGGGCATCTCTTCCTTGATGATGCCCCAGGCCTCGGTGATCAGCGCGGTGCGCGTCTCGATATCGGTCTCGGTGGTGATCATGCCGGTGATCTCATTCACCCGCGCATTGTCATAGCCGGTTGCGTTCCACGAGCCTTCCTTGTCGAGGAGGTAGGAGAACACGTAATGGCTGTCGAGCGTCGGCACGCCCCATCCCAGAAGGTAGAAATCGGTGGTCCGGTTCTGGATCTTGGGGAAATGCTGGGCCTTGGGGATGGCCGAGAGCGAGACATCGATGCCGACCTTGGCCAGCATGGCAACCGCCGCCTGGCAGATCTTTTCGTCATTGTTGTAGCGGTTGTTGGGGCAGTCGAGCTGGATCGAGAACCCGTCGGGATAGCCCGCCTCGGCCAAAAGCGCCTTGGCCTTTTCCGGATCATAGGGGTAGGGCGGGTCATTGTCGGGCGTGTTGCCCAGAACCCCCGGCGGGGTGATCATGCCGGTGGGAAAGGACAGCCCCTCCATCACCACGCGCTGGATCGCGGCCTTGTCGATCGACAGGTTGATCGCCTCGCGCACGCGCACATCCTTGAACGGGTTCTCGCCCTTGATGTTGGAGCTGCGCAGCTCATCCACACCCTGATCCATGCCAAAGAAGATCGAGCGGATCTGGGCGACGGTGGTGATCTTCAGCCCGTCGGTCGCCTCAATGCGCTTGAGATCCTGCAAGGGCGGGTCGAGCACAAAGTCCACCTCGCCCGAGAGCAGCGCGGCCACGCGGGTCGCGGCATTGGCGATGGGGCGGTATTCGATCTTGTCGACATTGCCCGGGAACTGGCCCTTGCCCCACCAGCCGTCAAAGGCCGACAGCACGGTCAGTTCGTCCGGCGCGCGGCTGGTGACCATGAAGGGCCCGGTGCCATTGGCGTTGCGCACCGAATAGGTTTCCTCCTTGGCGGCGAAATCCTGGGGCAGCACCACATTGTTGGTCTCGGCCCAGCCCTTGTCGACCATGTAGATCGAGGTGAGCTGGTTGGGCAGGATCGGGTTGGGCCCGTCGGTGACCAGCTTGACGGTGTAATCGTCGATCACCTCGACCGACGCGACCGCCTTGGCCTGCTCCTTGAAGTCCGAGCTTTCGGATTTGGCCCGCTCGAAGGAAAAGACCACATCCTCGGCGGTGAAATCCGCGCCATCATGGAACTTCACGCCCTCGCGCAGCTTGAAGGTCCAGCCATCGGGCGCCGAGGTCCAGCTTTCGGCCAGTTCGGGTTGCAGCGTCATGCCCGCATCGCGGGTGACCAGGGATTCGTAGATCATCCCGTTCATGGTGTTGGTCGGCCCCTCGTTCTGGCTCATCGGATCGAGGGTCAGCGCATCGCCCTGGCTGGTCCAGCGCAACACGTTTTCGGCCAGCGCATTCTGGGCGGCCAGTCCAAGGGCCAGCGCCGATACGCCGGCCATCATGGCGCCTTTCGTCAGATAGTGTCTCATCACGACCTCCACTGCCGTTATTTCTGTCTTGTGCCGCGGGGCTGCCGGGATTTTTGTCAACCGGTCTGCTCCCGTTTCGTGGCGTGAGTGTAATTTGCGCATAGGTGGGCGCAAGGGGCAATTGCTGTTTGATGCGGCAGCGGGCGATGCGCCGCGCGGGTCTGTTGCGTCTCGCAATGTGGCGGCCGCCTGCTGGCCCGTGGTGACCCCAGCAAAGTGCCCGCAAAGCGTCGTCGGGCCGCCTCAGGGGCGCCGCTCTAGGGTGGCTGTCTGCCAGCGGCTGCGATAGCGCGCCATGTCGAGCTTTTGGGCATGGGGCTCGGGCGGTGGTTCGGGCCGGGCCGGCGGGCGGGCGAGCATTGCTGCACCTGCGGCGGGGCTTGCCCCATCGCGCGGCACGATGCCATCGGCGCGCAGGCCGGCCATGGCGGCAAGCCAGACCGGGTTTTGGGCAAAGGGCCCGTCGACCTGAACCGGGCCGTGGGCGCCAAGCCGCGTCAGAATGTCATCGCTGACCAGCGCGCAATAAAGGGCCGCCAATGCCGATTGCGCGCCGGGGATCTGCGGCACTTCGCCCAAGATCTGCCCCTTGATATGCGCCCAGGGCCCGCCCTGGTCGGAAAAACTGGGCAGGGCCAGGGTGCCGGCCTCCAGAACCGCCTGCGCGGCTGCCAGGGTTCCGGGCTGATCATCGCCGGCAAGCAGCGCATGCTCGCGCCCGCCCATAAAGCGCGCCGAGGGGGTGGGCCGCCCAAGCATATCGACATTGGCAAGCATGTCGGCCGCGGGGTCCAAACGGGCGGTGTCGCCGCCGACATTCATGATGATGGCCCAGGTGCCGCTCGACACCACGGCCACCGGATCAGCCCCGGCGGAGAGATAGGGGACAAGCGAGGCGTTGGAATCGTGAAGCCCCGTCAGCACCTGCGTCTGCGGGCCCAGTCCGGTTGCCCGGGCAATCTCGGGGCGCAGCGGGCCAAGCGCATCGCCCGCGCGGCGCAGCGGCGGGATCAGACGCGCCCAGCCCTGCCGGGTGACTAGGGTCGAGGTGGTGCTGTTCCAGGGATCCCACAAATCGGTATGCGCGCCGAGCGAGGTGATCTCGCTGGCCAGCTCGCCCGACAGGACCCAGGCCCAGTATTGCGGCAGGGCCAGGAAGGCCGTGGCCTGCGCGACGGCATCCGGATGCTCTTCGGCCAGCATGAAGAGCTGACGTCCCAGATTGAGCATGGCCGGCAGCGGGGGCGAGCCCGTCTCCTCAAATGGCGGGCGCCGCGCGTCATAGGCCGCGTTCAGCGCCGGGTTTGCGCTGTGCTCATAATCGATGACCGGACGGACCAGGCCCGCCCGGCCGACCAGCGCGCCCGCCGCGCCATGCGCGACCGGGATGATCGTTGCGATGTCAAAGCGCTGCGCGAACTCGGCCAGGGCGTCGATGATGAAGGGGAGCAGCGCCTCGACATCCTCGGCCGGATAGGGGCCGGAGGTGCTGGTCGGCGTGGGGCGCTTGCGCTCGGCGCGCAGCCGACCCTCCGCGTCAAACACCACCAGGCGGGTGTTCGACTTGCCGTGATCGAGCACCGCCACGCAGCCCATGTCAGGCCCCGCAGGCGGTCTGGGCACGCTCACCCCGCGCGCGGCGCATCACCCGCCCCCGCCCGTGCGGCGGGCAAGCAGACGCCGCAGCACGATCGGCGTGGCAATCGAGGTGATCAGGAGCAGGCCTAAAAGGACGGTGATCACGATCCCCGGCACGTTCAGAAGCGAGAGGCCAAAGGTGGCAAAGCCCAGCACGAAGGCCGCCAGCACCACGCCGGGAATGCTGCCCGACCCGCCCGCAATCGCCACCCCGCCAAAGATCACCATGGTGATCACATCAAGCTCCCATCCCAGCGCCGCATTCGGGCGGACCACGCCGAACCGCGCCACCAGAAGGGCCGCCGCGAGCCCCGACAGAAGCCCCGAGAGCGAAAAGAGCCAGAAGCGAACCCGCGCCACCGGAATGCCCGAGAATTGCGCGGCGACCGGGTTGGCGCCGATGACATAAAGCCGCCGGCCGGGCGCGGTCCTGTGCAGGAACAGAATGAAGAGCACGGCCAGGACAAGAAACAGCGCGAATGACAGCGGCACGGGCGGCCAGGCGACCAGATAGGACTGGCCAAGCGCCGCAAATTCCGGCGGAAAGCTGGTGAGCGCCTGATCGCCCAGCGTGACCTGTGCGATGCCGCGAAAAAGCGACATGGTGCCGATGGTGATGACGATCGAGGGCACGCCGATGCGGGTGACCAGCAGCCCGTTGAACATGCCGCACAGAAGGCCCACACCCAGGCCGGTCAGCACCAGGAACGGTGCGCTGAACCCGGCATCGGCGGCCAGCCCCACGCCAAGGGCAGCCAGCGCCACAATTGCGCCGACGGAAAGATCAATCTCGCGCACCAGGATCAGCAGCGCCATGGGCAGCGCGATGATGGCTTTTTCGGAGAAGTTATAGGTCGCATCGGCCAGATTATAGAGGTCGAGAAACCAGGGCGTGGCCAGCGCATTGGCCACGAACACCGCGACCAGCATGGCAAAAAGGATCACCTCCCAAGACAGCAGGATGTCGCTGGCCGTGCGGGGCAGCCGGTCGGCAATGGGCAGTCGCGCGGCGGGTGAGGTCGGATCGTCGCGCATCGCTAGGCCGCGCCCTTGGCCGCGGCCCGGCGCGCTTCAGGCAGGATCAGTTTTTCCGGTCGGGCCTCGGCGCGCGCGTTCAAGACAACCGCGCCCAGAATGACGGTTCCGGCGATGGCCATCTGCCAGAAGGGCGAGACCTGCATGGTGGGCAGCGCGTTGACCACAACCCCCAGAAAGAGCGCGCCCAAAAGCGCACCGGCCACGGTGCCAACGCCGCCGCCGATCGACACGCCGCCGATCACGCAGGCCGCGATGACGGTCAGCTCATAGCCCAGCGCAATCTCCGAATAGGCCACGCCGAAACGCGCCACCCACAGATAGCCGCAGAGGCCGGCAATGGCGCCGGAGAGCGTGTAGACGAGGATCTGCGCCCGCTGCAACGAGATGCCGCAATAACGGGCTGCGACCGGGTTGCCGCCCACGGCATAGAGCCCGCGCCCGGTCCGGCTGCGGGTCAGAAAGACCCAGACCGCGAGCGAGACTGCAATCGCGATCCAGACAGGCGCGGTCAGGCCCAGCAGGCTCAGCTTGGGAAAGGCCTGGAACGAGACCCCCATCTCGCTGGCATTGACCTGATCCCCGCCGCCGATCACCACGATCAGACCGCGATAGATGGCAAGGGCGCCCAGCGTCACGACGATGGGGGGAATGCCCAGACCGCCGACAAGCAGCCCGATGACCAGCCCCAGCCCCGCGCCGACGGCAATGCCGAGCGCGACATAGACAAGCCCCGGCAGGGCAGGCCCGTACTGCCCGACCAGCGCCACCAGCATACCGGTCAGCGCCAGGTTCGCGGCCACCGACAGATCGATCCCGCGGGTGAGGATGACCATGGTCTGACCGAGGACCAGCATGAAGAGAAAGGCGCTGTCGTTCAGCACCCCCAGCAGGCTTTGCGGTGCGGCGAAGGCCGGCGCATAGATCGACACGCCGATCACCATAAGCGTGATCAGGATCGCCAGCGCGGCCTCGCGATTGCGCAGCAGCCAGCTCATTGCGGCGCGACCCCGGTGCCGGACACCGCGTCCTCGACCCGGGATCCATGGGCCGCGGGCCGTGCGCCGGTTGCCGCGGCAACGATTGCCTCGGGCGACCAGCTGCCGCGGGTGAATATGTCGGCGATCCGGCCCTCATGCATGACGATCAGCCGGTCCGAAAGGCCCATCGCCTCGGGCAGCTCCGAGGTGACCAGGATAACCGCAAGCCCGTCCTCGGCCAGCTCGCCGATGAAATCATGCACAGCGGCCTTCGATCCGACATCGATGCCCTTGGTGGGTTCGTCCAGAATGACGATCTTGGGGTTGGTGGCGAGCCATTTGCCGATCACCACCTTTTGCTGATTGCCGCCCGAAAGATCCTCGACCGCGGTTTCCCAGCTCGCGGCACGGATGTCGAGCCGGCTGCCCAGCGATTTCGTCGCCGCCCGTTCCGAGCGCCGCGACAGAAACAGGCCCCGCACATGCGCGCCTAGCGAGGCCACGGTCGTGTTCTCGCGGATCGACAGGGGCAGCGCCGCGCCCTGCTGCTGGCGGTCTTCGGGCACATAGGCAAGCCCGGCGGCAATCGCCTCGGACGGGGTGCGCAGCCTGCGCGGCGTGCCGTCGATCCGGATCTCGCCGCGCTCAGCCCGGGTCAGGCCGAAAAGGCATTGCATGGCTTCCGAGCGCCCCGCCCCGACCAGCCCGTAAAACCCCAGGATCTCGCCTTGCTTGAGCTCAAAGCTGATATCGGCAAACTCGGTGGCATTGCTCAGCCCGTCCACGGTCAGCACCGTCGGGCCCAGCACAATGTCGCGCTTGGGAAAGACCTGATCGATCGGGCGGCCGACCATCAGCCTGACCAGATCGGGCTCATCGACATCGGCCGTGAGCCCCTCGCCGACCTTGCGCCCGTCGCGCAGGCAGACCCAGCGGTCCGAGAGCCGGAAGATCTCGTCGAATTTGTGCGAGATGAAGAGGATCGCGCGGCCCTCGGCCTTCAGCGACTGCACCAGGGCGAAAAGCTCATCGATCTCATGCGCCGAGAGGGCCGCGGTGGGCTCGTCCATGATCACCACCCGCGCCTCATGCGACAGGGCGCGGGCGACCTCGACCATGTGCTTTTGCGCAACCGACAGCCGTTTGAGCGGCATGTCGGCGTCGAAATCGGCCTCGATCCGCTCCAAAAGCTCGGCGGTGCGCGCGCGGATGGCGGCCCAGTCGACCAATCCGCCCGGCCCGGTCGGCATATGGCCCATAAAGACGTTCTCGGCGACGCTGAGCTCGTCGAACATCACCGTCTCCTGATGGATGGCGGCGATGCCCGCGCTCCAGGCATCCTTGGGCGAGGCAAAGCGCCTTGCCTCGCCATCCACCGTGATGGACCCCGCATCGGGCACATAGATCCCGGTGAGGATCTTCACGATCGTCGATTTGCCGGCCCCGTTCTCGCCGATCAGCGCGGTCACGCTTCCCGGGCTGAGGTCGCAGGACACATCGTCCAATGCCCGAACGCCGGGGAATTGCTTGGAGATGCCTTTGAGAGACAGAACGGGTGGTGACATTGCAGGTAGACCCAATGCAGGTAGACCCAATGCGGAGGCATGGCAGGGCCAGGCCGCGCCCCTGTGCTGTACCGGGCGCGGCCCTTTTTCAGCGGATGCCGCGATCAGAAAATCGCCGCGAACTCGGCCACATTGTCCTTGTTGAAGATGAAGGGCGCGCCCATCACGGCCTCGCCCTCGGGGCCGATCACCGTTTCGCCCTTCTTGCCCATCGAAATGGTGGTGCCTTCATCCGTAGCGCCGCCCGCAAGGATGCCCGCCATGATCATGGTCGAGGCATAGCCGTATTCGACCGGGTTCCAGATCGCAAAGCTGTCGCAGGCGCCGGCCATCACCGCGGCCTGCATCTCCGAGGGCAGGCCCAGCCCAGTGATATAGACCTTGCCGACCAGATCCATGTCCATGATCGCCTTTGCACCGGCGCGAATGCCGATGGTGGTGGGCGAGATCACGCCGCGCAGATTGGGATGCGCTTTGACCAGGGCCTGCATCTCGCGGTAGCTCTTGTCGTCCTGATCATCGCCATAAACGGTCGAGACCAGCGGCATCTTGGCGTATTTGGGATCCTTCCACTCTTCCTTCATGGCCGCGATCCAGGCGTTCTGGTTGGTCATGGTCGAGGCGGCCGACAGGATCGCGACCTCGCCCTCATAGCCCAGCGTCTCACCGATCATCTGCACCTGGGTTGCGCCGATCAGCGGGGTCGAGGAGGCCGAGAGATGCACCAGCCGGCCATCCGGCGCGATGGCGCTGTCAAAGGACATCATCTTGATGCCGCGCTGGGCGGCCTTCTTGCCAACCGGCACCAGCGCATTGGCGTCATTGGCCGAGACGATGATGCCATCGACCCGCTGGGCGATCAGCGCATCGATGACGGCGATCTGATCCTCGGGCGTGGGCTTGGTGGGCGCGGTGTAGATGATCTCCATGCCGCCCACTTCGGCCGCGGCCTCCTGCGCACCATTCGCGCAGGCATCGAAATAGGAATTGCCGAGGTTTTTTACGACCATCGCAACCCGCTTGTCGGCCGCCAGCGCCTTGGTGCCGAACATCGATGTGGCCACCAGCGTGGCCGCACCGGTGCGCAGCAGACCCCTGCGGCCAATGGTGAAAGTTCTGTCGGTCATCTTGAGCTCCTCCCTAAAGGTGCGGTGGGCCGGCCTGGTCTTCCAGGTCCGGCATGATGGGTCAGGCGACAACGGTCAGATCGGTCTCGTCCACCTCAACCACGATGAGTGACACGCCCGCCGACTGCAACATGTCTCGTGTCGCTTTGGGAATGCCGCTGTCGGTGATCAAGGTCGAAACCCGCGAGAGCGGGCAGACGGCATAGGATCCGCGGGGCTCGAATTTCGAGGAATCGACCAGCACGATCAGCTCCTCGGCCCGGGCCAGCAGCTTTGTCTCGGCCCGCGCGATCAGCGGGTCGCCCTCGATCACGCCCAGCGGGCCGACGGAATGCGCGCCCATGAACATGCGCTTGGCCGCCATGCGATGCAGCCCGTCATCGTCAAAGGGCGACAGCACGATGCCCTGATCGCGCCGGATCTCGCCCCCGGGCATCAGCACGCGGTTGCGGGTCTGGGCAACGAGCGCCTGGGCCATGGGAAAGGAGTTGGTGACGATGTAAAGTTCTGCATCCGCAAGGAACTCAACCATCTGAAAGGTCGTGCTCCCGGCATTGATGATGACGGATTCGTGCGGGGCGCACAGCGCCGCCGCCGCCCGGGCGATGGCGCGCTTTTGCGCCACATTGCGCAGCCGCGAGACGCTGAAACTGCCGGTTGCAAGCTGACCCGACAATCCCGGCCCCTGACCGGCGGCGTCGCCCGGGGATGCATCCACCGCCCGCGCGGCATCCAGGGCCCGCGCGGCGTCCATTGTCAGGGCCTGCGCCCCGCCATGCACCCGGCGCAGCTGCCCTTCGGCATCGAGCTTTGCAAGATCGCGTCTGAGCGTTGCTGCGGATGTGCCGGTCGCCAGGCGCAGCTCGCTTGCCGACGCGTAGCCATGCGCGCGAACCCGTGCCACGATTTCGTTCAAACGCTCTATTTCGCGCATGGCGGTTCCGGTCATCGCCCTAGGATCGCGATGATCTGCGCGAAGTCAACAGATCTCTGCACGGTTTCGCTCGCGGGGAATTGACCTTGACCGAAAGCGCTCATAGGCTGGCGCCAAATCCGCAGCGCAATGGCGGTCAAACGGGGAGAATGACGTCGTGACCTCCGCCAGTTTGGACGGCTCCGCCCCGTCGGACGCACCGTCGGGAGCCCCCGCGGGCGCAGTGCCGGGCGCATTGCAGGACCGCTGGGACGACGCGGCCGCCGCAGGCCGCAGCGAGGCCGACCTGCTGGTCTATCGGTCCAACCTGCTGGGCGCGGATCTTGCGGTCACGAATTTCGGCGGCGGCAACACCTCGGCCAAGCTCACGCAGCCCGATCCGCTGACCGGCGAGGCGGTCGAGGTCCTGTGGGTCAAGGGCTCGGGCGGCGATCTGGGCTCGATGAATGCGGCGGGCTTTGCCACGCTCTACCAGTCAAAGCTGCTGGGGCTGAAGACGCTCTATCGTGGCATCGCGCATGAGGATGAGATGGTTGCCCGCTTCAACCATTGCGTCTTTGATCTCAATCCCCGCGCCCCTTCGATCGACACGCCGTTGCATGCCTTTGTGCCCCACCGGCATGTCGATCATGTGCACCCCGATGCCGTCATTGCCATTGCCGCCTCGCGCGACAGCCAGGCGCTGACCGAGGAGGTCTTTGGCGGCGCGCTGGGTTATTTGCCCTGGCAGCGGCCGGGCTTCGATCTGGGGCTGAAGATCGGGCAAATGGCCGAGGAGGCCCCGGCGCTGGAGGGCGTGGTGCTGGGCGGGCACGGTCTCTTCACCTGGCATGAGGATCCCAAAGCCTGCTATCAGCTCACCTTGCGGATGATCCGCAAAGCTGCAGATTGGCTGGCCGCCAGACGCGCAGGCCCTGCGTTCGGCGGCACACGGGTGGAGGTCTTGGCGCCGGCGGCGCGCCGCGCGCTTGCGGCCCGGCTGATGCCGGCCATCCGGGGGCAGATCGGCGGCGCCAGCGCGAAGGTGGGCCATTTCAGCGACGCGCCGGAGGTGCTGGAATTCGTCGGATCCGAGGCGTTGGACCGGCTCGCACCCCTGGGCACGTCCTGTCCCGATCACTTCCTGCGCACAAAGATCCGCCCGCTGGTTCTGCCAACGCTGGAGGCAGGGGCCGACCTGCCGGATCTGGCGGGTCTGACGGCCGCCTACCGGGCGGACTACACCGCATATTACCAGCGCTGCCGGCGCGACAGCTCACCCGCGATCCGCGATCCCAATGCGGTGGTCTATCTGGCGCCGGGGGTCGGCATGATGACCTTTGCCGGCAACAAGGCGACCGCGCGCGTGTCGGCCGAGTTCTACACCAATGCGATCAACGTGATGCGCGGTGCGGACAGTGTGAGCAGCTATGTCGGCCTGGCCGAGCAGGAGGCTTTCGACATCGAATACTGGCTGCTGGAGGAAGCAAAGCTCCAGCGCCTGCCAAAGCCCAAGCCGCTGGCCGGCCGCGTGGCGCTGGTGACAGGGGCTGCGGGCGGCATCGGGCAGGCGATCTGCAGGCGGCTGATGGCCGATGGCGCCTGTGTCGTGGCCGCCGATATCGATGCCGAGGCGCTTGCCCAGACGACCGAGGCCTTCTGCGCCGAGTTCGGCCGCGACACTGCGGTCGGTGTGACCACCGATGTCACCGATGAGGCTGCGGTCATCGGGGCGTTTGCCGAGGCAGCCCTTGGGTTTGGCGGCATCGACATC